>JAESST010000316.1 GCA_016763995.1 Flavobacteriales bacterium
CCCCATAGGATGGTGAAAATCACAATAAAGAATTGGGGCAATAAGTATGGCATTCGCACTAGAGGATCTGGGTAATATCGGCGAATTTATCGGCGGCATTGGTGTAGTCGTAACCCTGATTTATCTCGCCATACAGATTCGCCAGAATACCGCATCGGTACGCACAGCGGCGGGCATGGATACGGCAAGACAGGTGGCTGCCTGGGTAGACCGTATGGTGGTATATCCCGAACTGGGCCGTCTTTACAATCTCGCGGCCGAAGATCCCGACTCTTTGGAGCCAGAAGAAGCCAGTCGTTTCATGATATTTATGGCCGAAATTTTCTTTATCTACGAGGGCCAGTATCAAATGTATAGGCAGCAGCACATTACAGACGATATGTGGATTCCAAAGCGTGATATTTTGCTAGGCTACCTGAAAAATTCCCTTATCGAAACCTGGTGGATTAATCGTGGTTCACCGTTTAGCGAGTCTTTTCGCACCTATATAGACGCACTTCGCGCTAATCCAGAAGAACCGTCTTATGTCTACGAAAGTATTGCCGGGTGGTATCAAAAAGAAAATAGTACGGATATACCCCGAGAATAGTGTAAAGGAGAATACTAATGAACTGGGAAGCAATAGGAGCAATAGCTGAATCACTAGGCGCAGTAGGGGTAATTCTCACTTTGATTTATCTTGCCACGCAGATTCGACAGAATACCAAGTCGGTGCGTACCGCCGCGGGCATGGATATGTCAAAACAGGCAGCCTCGTGGATTGCTCGAATGGCTGTGCAGCCGGAATTGTCCAGAATCTACAATCTCGCTGCGCAAGACCCCGATTCATTGACATCCGCTGAGAAGGTTCGTTACGCGGCTTATATTGCAGAACTTTTCTTTATCTATGAAGGGCAATATGAAATGTACCGACAGCATCAGATAGAAGAGCATATATGGGTACATAAACGAGACCTTTTATTGAGTTATCTAAAAAACCCAATTGTCGAAGCCTGGTGGAGGACCCGCGAAAGGGCATTTAGTAAACCGTACTATGAATATTTGGAGGAACTCCGTATCGGCCCAGAAGATCCTGGTATCACCCGCCAACCTCTAGCTGAAATCTTTAAACAGGAAAATAATTCTGAAAACCAACCTGAAGATAGCAAAGGAGAATAATGATGAACTGGGATGCCATAGGCGCGGTGGCCGAATCACTCGGCGCGATTGGGGTTATTCTTACTTTGATTTACCTGGCCATGCAGATTCGTCAAAACACCGAATCCAGCCTCACCACAGCTGAGGTGAGCTTTGTCAATGAATTCGTTGCCTGGCACGCTCGGGTTACGGCACAGCCCGAATTGGGAGAGATATGGGATGCCGCTTTGGAAAACCCAGACGCACTAAGTAAGGAGCAGGCGCGCCGTTTCATTTGGCTTTTAGCTGAATTTTTTCTTATCATTGAGGGGCAATATAAGTTGTATCAAAAAAATCGTTTAACGGCCGATTCGTGGCAGGCTAAGCTTAATGTTATCCAGGGCTTGCTCGGTAATTCGCTGGTGGAGCAGTGGTGGCTAAGCAGAGCCACTCCGTTCGGCATGGAATTTATCAATTACGTTAATTCTTTAGAAAAGGCTAAACAAAGTAGTTGGTCCCCTCAGGTCATTGCAAATATTGCGAACTCTGACAGCGAGGCGCATCGATAAAAATACCTATAAAAGAGTGAGCTTAAACTGTAAAGGAGAATAATAATGAACTGGGATGCCATAGGGGCCATAGCTGAGCTACTCGCCTCCATTACTGTGATTGTCACTTTGATTTATCTGGCCACCCAGGTACGTCAGGCGAATACAAATCTGCACATTGCTGCTACGCAGGCTATGGCGGATTTTCAAACTGCATGGCTCCGCTCGTTGCGTAGCGACGAGAAATTGTATTCGATATACCGCCAGGGCCTAAAAGATCGTGAAGCCCTGTCGCCGGTGGATCGCGGCAGGTTTGATTTGTTACTGTTAGAAATGCTGAACCACGTAGATAGTGCCTACCATCAGTATCGGGCTGGAGCGATGAATGAAGACCAATGGCAGTCGCTGGTACGCTCCTTTAGAACGGCAGTTGATTTCCCGGGTGCTTATGCATCCTGGCAATTACAAAAGGCGATCTGTACCGATGTGTTCAGAGACTATATCGATGAGCTGTACAGTGATCGAAAGCAATCTGACTAGTTTAGTTTCACGACTCATTGGAAATTTGCCTAATTGGGAGATAAAAGATGGAATTCGGTATTCAGTTAGCGACATCTTCAGAAGCCTGGAAAGTGGTGCAGCGGGCTGAAGAGCTGGGTTTCACTCACGCCTGGTTTTACGACACGACAATGATTTGTGCAGATCCCTTTGTAGCGATGGCTGCAGCAGCCATGAAGACCTCGAAAATCCGGCTCGCCACCGGTGTCTTAATACCGTCCAACCGGATAGCACCGACCACCGCCTGTGCCTTCGCTTCCTTAAATCAGCTTGCCCCAGGGCGTATTGATTTCGGTATTGGCACCGGATTTAGCGGGCGTCGAGCCTTGGGCATGGCCCCGGTCAAGCTGGCCGATATGGAAGAATATATACGCATTGTTAGAGACCTGCTTAATGAGCAAATTACCGAATGGGAATTCGAAGGCAAGCGCAGAAAGGTGAGTTTTTTGAATCCCGAGTTCGGGCTCATTAATACCCGGGATCCGGTACCGGTACATATTTCGGCAATGGGCCCTAAAATCCGGAAGTTAACGGCCAGGCTAGGAGCCCACTGGGTTACCGCAGCAACAGATACGGCCTCGACGGTGCAGGCCTTAAACGAAATGAATGAGGCTTATCGAGCGGCAGGTAAAAACCCGGATGATTTTATCAAAACAGCATTTTCCGGTGGTTGTGTATTAGAAGCTGGTGAGTCCTGCGATAGTCCCCGCGTGAGGGCGCAAGCTGGCCCCTTTGCCGCCGTCATTCCCCATAACCTGGTCGAAAGTGGCGTTGGTGACCTGAATATGCCCGCTGCTTCTGACACTGCGAGCATGATGGAAGGCTATCGCGCAGCCTATGACAAATATGAGCCGGCGGATGCTAAATATCTTACCGTCCATCGCGGCCATGCCATGTTTCTTCGACCAGAGGATGAAGCCCTGGTCAGTGGTGACTTTATTCGGGATGTAACGTTCACTGGCGAAGTCGATGAGCTTCGTGATCGATTGCGTGCGCTGCGTGATGCAGGGTTTGATCGTTGGGCGGTACAGATTCCAGAGAAATACCCTGAAGCTATAGATGATTGGGCACGAGTTATTGAAGGCGTATAAAAGACCAATTGTGGGCTAATATAATCGAATGCAGATAGGGGTGAGGGGTAATCAATGAACTGGGAAGCCATTAGTGCAATAGGCGAGATACTTGGTGCGCTAGCAGTTGTCATTACATTGGGTTATCTGGCATTGCAGATTCGCCACACTCGGCTAGAGGCAGCCGACATTTCTCGGCAGAGCCGAGCAGAAGGAGTGAGGGAAATTACTCTCGCCATTGGCTTAAATGAAGAAATGTCAAAACTATGGCTTAAAGCGTCCCAGAGCGAAGCGATATATAAGGAAATTGGTGAAAGTATAAACATGAGTGCTTCGGAATTTGCTCGGGTAGATAATGTATCTCTCGCCTGGATATGGATGCATTGGGGCCAATGGGCTGCAATAAAAACGGCTGAGGATCTTGCCGAACTCAAACATATCATTGGCATTTATTATTCTGCGCCGCCGGTTTCTATTACCTGGGGAAAAAGCCCGATGGGTAAAGGCCTGCTGGACGAAGGCTTCGTAAGCTTTGTTGATGAGATGCTGGAAGAGGCAAGAGTTGAAGGAAGTTCCTCCA
>JAESST010000317.1 GCA_016763995.1 Flavobacteriales bacterium
TCCTGCGGTATCCCATTCTACTTCCCATTGAGTGGCAGTTCCATTTTCAACCCACGATAGAGTTGCATTGGTAGCCATTGGGCTAGTTGCATTTGCTGTAGGAATAGGACAAGATGGGGGGATTCTTACTTGAAAATTATCTATATATACGTTATAATCTGTATTAGAGACAGTAGAAGTCGCATAAAATCCAACTTTTATAGAATCTGTGTAAGGCGATAAATTAACAAAAACAGTTTCCCCCGAATTAGACGGAGGGTTGTTAGCAGTAAAAACTTTTACCGTGTCATTAATAGACCATGTTAGCCCATTATCAGTAGAAATTATAATTGCTAATGTATCATCTGCTCCCATTAGGTCTATTCCTGCTCCTGAGAAGTCAGTTAAACCTGCATCAAATTCTAATCGATACATGTTTGGTCTGGTTCCTAAATCAATGCTAGGAGAAATTAACCATTCAAATTTATTTGTAGAAAAGATATTCATCCTTGCTGCACCGGTTGAACCATTATTTAAGAAGCCATCGCCGGTCCAGTTAGAAGACGTTGAAGTAAATGCTGTGTTTGCCGTTAATTGACCTTTTGCTTCTACCCAACAAGTTGGCGTGTAGCTTGTAAAGTCTTGGTTGCGTGGTGGGGTAAGTGCTGTGCATTGAGCATAAGACTGAAAGTTAAGACTAAGCAATGCTATTGTTAAACTTGCTATAAAGAATATTTTTCTTTTCATAAAAAAATGGATTTTTGGTTAAAGCCCGTTCTCATTCATAAAATTGAGGTAGAAATGGTTAGTCCTTACCTGATTTGCTTTCTCACTTTGAATGTTAAAATTTTATGAAATTGAAAGATTAAATAGATAAAATTCGACGTTAAACTTAAGGGCAAATACATGTGAGAAAATTTGTGATTTCATGACCCTTGCTTTTGAGTTCATGGTTTTTACTTTCGAATTTATAAACGTTGAAAAATTGTGAATATTAAGGAGGTGTTTTTGTGATTTCTAAGATTGACTGAGAATTAATAAAATATGTTTTATTTTTAACGTCAGAAATTACCTAATCTTTATGAAAGTATTTTTAGTGAAGTCGAAAATTTGCTTGTTATTATTAATCCTATTTATTGGATTCAATTTTCAGTCATTTTCAGTTGAATCAACCCAAGAAGCGGTCATCTCAAAACACATAGAAACAATTGAATCTATTCAAGACCTTGGTGGACATGAGGGTGAAAAAGAGATGCAAGAAAACTTCAATCTTGATAAGAAAGAGCAACAGGTAGAAGAACATGCTGAACATGTTGGAGAGCACTCAAAAGCCCATGAGACGGACACCTCGGCTTTACTTTTTATCATCTTAGCGATTATTATTGGTGTGTCTACGAGGCATTTTGTAAAACGTAGCCCATTCCCTTTTACCGTGCTTCTATTGATTATTGGGTTGATTTTAGGAGTTATTAATCGTCTTGGATTCTTTGTAAGTTATTCTATTTTTGATTTTAATCTTGAGTTTGCCGCAATTAGCGAATCGATTGATTTTGCTGCACATATGGATCCCCATATGTTGCTTTTTATCTTTCTTCCGATTCTGATTTTTGAAGCATCCTATGCCATGGATTTGCATACTTTCAAGAAAACCTCTACGAATGCAATTTTATTAGCCGTTCCTGGTATTCTACTTGCTTTGGGTTTGACAGCAGTTTTAGCGATGGGATTGAAATATGCAGGAATAGGATTAGGAACTTGGAATTGGTCGTTGGCATTAATGTTTGGCGCTATTGTTAGTGCAACAGATCCTGTAGCAGTTGTTGCTTTATTAAAAGAATTGGGGGCGAGCAAGAAGTTGGGAACTTTGATAGAGGGGGAATCTTTGCTGAATGATGGGACTGCGATTGTGTTATTTATGGTATTCTTTTTAGGAATTACTGGCGATGCAGATGGAGGAAGCCCCGTTTTAGAGTTTTTTAGAGTTGTTTTTGGTGGTTTGTTTATCGGGGGGCTTTTTGGCTTTATTGTTTTAAGGTGGATCAAAAATGTATTTAATGATGCTTTGGTAGAAACAAGTTTGGTAATTGCTGCGGCATACTTAACTTTTTATGTTGCAGAGCATACTTTTCATGTTTCAGGTGTATTAGGTTTAGTCGCACTTGGTTTAATTATTGGCGGAGTAGGTCGTTCTAGGATTAGCCCTCAAGTAGAGCACTTTATGCATGAATTTTGGGAATTAGCGGGCTTTATCGCTAATTGTCTTATTTTCTTGATTGTAGGTATTGTAGTTGCAGAGCGGAGTGTGTTTAACTTTAATGATTTTCTATTACTTGGTGTATTTTATATAGGGATCCATGTTATTCGAGCGATTGTAATTTTCGTTTTGTATCCACTGATGAATCGTTCAGGTTATGGCCTTCCAAAGAAGGAGGCTATTGTTGTGTGGTTTGGAGCACTTAGAGGGGCCATTGGATTGGCATTGGCATTGATTGTTGCAGGAGTAGATGATCAGTACATTTCCAAAGAGATAAAGGATCAATTTTTGTTTTTTACTGCTGGGATTGTAACCTTGACTTTATTAATTAATGCTTCTACTATTAAGTATTTAGTGGAGTATTTAGGTTTAACAAAAGTGAGCCCTGCAAAGGCTCAGATGTTAACCAATGCAAGAGATTATTTGTATGAAAGCACCAAGAAGCAGATAGAGCGATTAAAAACAGATCGATTTATTAAAAAATCTGACTGGGATGCGGTGCATGAATATTTACCAAATTCTGCTTCACAAATTGAAACAGAAGGAGTTGCTGCAACGGAGAATATTGCCGAGCTAAGAAAACGCTTTTTAGAGGCTGAAAAGAGTAGTTATTGGCATCAGTTTAGAGATGGACTACTTGGAGCAGAAGGGGTAAAAATACTGAGTGATAACATTAGCCACCTTTTAGATGTTGGCGGAAAAGAAGGATTAGATGAGCGAAAGGATTTAGAAGAGAGTTGGAGAATTCCACCGATTCTAAACAGGATTAGTACTTGGCCGATAATTGGGAAAATTGCAAAAACTTGGTATTTAGATCAGATGAGTTTGAGTTATGATTGTGCGGTTAGTTTTATTATGGCACAAGAGGATGCTCTACGTTTGGTTGAGAGTATGAGTATTTCGGGGAAAGAAGATAAGAATGCATTAGATATTCTAGAAAATGAAATTAACGGTAACCGAATAGAAGGGCAGACCTTTTTACGGAATCTGAGAAAAAACTACCCTGGTGTGTATAAGGCTGTATCAACAACTCAGGCGATTCGTTCTATGCTAAATTATGAGGCAAAAACGATTGAGAGATTACAGAAACGTGGAAGAATTGATAGCGGAGAGGCGGCTAGAATGATGAGGGAAATCAGTAATCGTAGTAAATTACTTCAGAAGAATCCTCCTCCAATTGAAACAGAATCTTTAGCGAAAGGAATTTCTTAGCTATCGAAGAATTTTTCTTACAAAAGCAACTGTAAAGTAGGACATTAAAAACACTCCTGACCATCCTTCTACTGCAGAAAGCCAACGAACGTGGCCGGAAGGATAGAAATCTCCATACCCAATCGTAAAAAACGTGATTGCACTGTGGTAGAATGATTTCTCAACAATGTTTAGATGATCATTTGTTATTATTGAAGGTTCAATTCCTGCATGCATAAACTGGGGCAGTATTATGTAGAGAATGGCAAAGAAACTGAGTACAAAAATCATACTTGTAAAAACTCTAACAGGAGCTGTAGCAAACAGGCCTGCTTTATCAAACAGCAACCATTTTGCAGCATAAAAGAAATGAGCCTTGAACGCATGAAATCCTCCCATTTTTATTCCTAGATTTCTTTCAGCAATCATCCTATGTCTTTTAAATGCGACATAAGCACTGTCTTCTGAGTTGAATTTGCCATTTTGATGAAAGCTCTCTTTCAACAGATGAAATTGGTTGGCTTTGCTTTCATAAGAGGAAAGTTTTTGAGAAGTAATTAATTGATAAGCATTGTTCTTTTCCCATGAGATAAATATTTTCCCCATGTTCTTAATGCCTTCAATTTTAAGTGTCTTTAGATTAACATTTGTTTGTCCTGCCTGAAAATCGATAATGTCTTTTACAATCGAAAAAGATAAGTCAATGAGTTCTCCTTTTTCTACTCTAAAGTCACAGTGACCACCAAAATTACAGTCAGTCAAGGATAAGACTTTGAAGCTCGAGTTTTTGAAACACAACAGACCTTCTTTAAAAACGGAACCGTCAAAAGAAACTTCATTTTCAGAGAAATCAACGGACTCGAACTTCTTTTCGCCTCTGCCAAAAATGGAAGATTTGAAACTTATTTTACCTAATTTAAATTCAGATTCACTGAAATTTAAATTGCCGTCGCCAAAATCAACCCGTTTGAAGTCGGCCTTTCCATTGCCAAATTCAACTTTTCTAAAATCAATAGAATCGCCTCTAAAAATAGATTTATCAAATGAAACATCTCCGTTGTCGAAACGGGCATATTGAAAACTAACGTTACTCTCTTTAAAATTTGCATGGCGAAAGTTTACGTTTCCCTGCCCAAAATTTGTATTGATGAAGAGCACCTCTGTGCAATTGAATATTGCTGCGGAAAATCGAATGTCTCCTTTTTCAAATTCAGAAAATTTAAAGCTTAATTCTTCTAAATTAAACTCTGAATGATTGAAATTTAGATTAGAGGCGCATTTGGTGTAATTAAAGTTAACGCGACCTAGATTAAAGGTAGAATAAGCAAATGAACTTGATTGGCCATCGAAAATAGCATAGGTAAAGTCTGTGCCAAATTCACTTTCAAAGAATGAATGGTCCGCCTGAAAAGAGGTCAAAACAACAGGAAGTCCATCTGCTAATTTAAAGAACGATCGGTATTCTTTTAAAGAAAAGTCTTTTAAGTAACAATGTGAGAGGTTAATTGATTCCTTTTTATTAATTGACTGATAAATAGAGATTAAGTTAGGGACGCCTAACTTTTTAGTGCTCAGTTTGGATTGCCCTTTAAACTTTTCAATTAGAGCTGTTTTATCAAATTTTCTTCCGTCTTCAGTTTCGAAGCTTTCGTCAAGTATTTGGGTAATATAATGTACAGCTCTATTTGGCAAAGGGTCTTTTATTTTAAACTTCTTAAATATATAAAAGTTTTAATAAATAGTTGTTCTGGCTAAGAGAAGCAAAATATACTTTGGCTTGACGATGCTTTAAATTAAGGGTTTGATAAAAGTGTTAATAATATAGAAAGGAGTCATCTATTTCGGGAATTAATAAATGAGCGAAAGGAGGTATTGGAGTTTTGTATTTTTTTTGTAATTTTTATCATTCTAGATTTAACCAATTTGGATATATATTTAGTGCACATTTATTATGAATAGTAAGCTGTCGTTACGCTTCTTTTTATTGCTCTGTTTTATCTATCTCTCCCTTGATTTAGTGGCCCAAACAAGATATGTCGATGTTAATATTGGACTGGATAATATTGCATGTGGAACTATTGGTTCTCCTTGTAAAACAATTCAATATACAGTTGACTATATTGCCCTAAATAATGATGTCGTTTATCTGAAATCAGGGATCTATAGTTTGCCTTTTGGAGCAAATCTTGATTCTGCTGTGGTTGAACTTCCTGCAAACAGAAGCCTTCATTTTGTTGGAGATTCTCTTGGGGCAGGAGCAATAATTAATGGAACAAACAATCGCAGAGGCTTTCATTATGAACATTCAGTTAATTGTCCTTTATCTGGTGGAGCGAATAACATTAGAGAAACTAGGAAATTTAGTTTTGATAATTTATCTATTATAAACTGTTATTATTCAGCTGCACTTTGTGGTTCTGTATATTATGCAGAAGGAGGTGGAATTAACATTACTTCCGACCCGCAAGATTCCTTATTTGTTTTAATTACCAATAGTATATTTTCTGAGAATCGAATAGAAGATTTGACCAATTTTAATACAAATGGAAGAACTGCGTCAGGTGCTGGAGTAATGATTGAAGGTAGGAGTTCCACGTATACAAATGTTATTGTGAATGCTTGCAGTTTTAATAGTAATAGTGCAGTTCAAAATGATAATGGAGGACGAGGTGGGGCCTTAGCTTTTAGAAAAATTAATTTTGCTAGAATTTCGAATTCAAGTTTTTGTGGAACCATTGTAGAAGGGGTTAATGCAAATAATGGAGATTTATTATTTCAAAGAAATGCAGGAAGTGCCATTCATTTTTTCGATGAAAATAATATTGCTTCATCCCATATTTTTGAAATAGACCGGTGCTCATTTGTTGATAATTTATCTACTTCAGCTAATGGAAGTACCTTCACTTATCAATCAGGAGGTGCGGTTTGTTTGTCTAAATTAGATCGGTTAAATGCGACTAATAACGCTATTTTAAAAGTAAGCAATAGCCATTTTTATAACAATTTAAATGAAATTGGCATCAGCCACATTGAACATAATAGCGGCACTTTAGATACGAGCTCGATTGGTAATAATATTTTTGGGACTGTACTTATTAATCTTCTTGGTCCTGATACAATAATATGTGCACGTTCAGCACTAAAATTAGGGGGGAATTTACCTGCTGGAGATTATCTGTGGAGCGATGGGTCAACAGATTCTATTCTTAATGTAGATGTGTTTTTGCCCGATACTTTTTGGGTTGAAGTTAGCATAGCAAAATGTATTTTTAGAGATACTATTGTTGTTGATACAATTTCTGCTCCTATTATTAATCTTGGTGCAGACACTTCTTTTTGTCCACCTTTTAATTACGCCTTGAATCCCGGCTCTGGCTTTGGATCTTATTTATGGCAAGAAGGGAGTACAGCTTCTAGTTTTGTGACAACTCAGCCAGGAACTTATTCTGTTACAATAGGCACTATACATGGTTGTGCTGTTAGTGATACAATAATAATCACGGACTCACTTTCTATTAGTTTAGGGGCTGATACTGTTCTTTGTCCACCTTTTAATTATGTTTTAAGCCCAGGTTCTGGATTTGTGTCTTATTTATGGCAAGATGGGAGTACTGCATCTAGTTTTCAGGTAATGAAGTCTGGGACTTATTCTGTTGAGGTGAGGACAAGTAGCGGATGTATTGCAAGTGATACGATAGTGATAGAAAATTCTATAATGATTGATTTAGGTGCTGATACATCTATCTGTACTGTGTTTAATTATGTGCTAAGTCCAGGTAACGGGTTTTCCTCCTATGTTTGGCAGGATGGTAGTGTGGGTTCTAGCTTTACAGCAACTATTCCCGGTAGCTACTGGGTAAGGGTGAGTTCAAGTAGTGGGTGTTCTATCAGCGATACAATTGTTATCTCAAATTCTCTATCGATCTATTTGGGGGCTGATACTACTTTTTGTACTGCGTTTAATTACGTTCTAAGTCCTGGTTCTGGATTTGCCTCTTATCTGTGGCAAGATGGTAGTACAAGGCCTGATTTATTAGTGACAACACCAGGGATTTATTCGGTTACTGTTAGCTCAAGTGAGGGTTGTATTGCAAACGATACCTTAATAATTTCAACTAGCCCTTTTATTCTTGACTTAGGAATGGATACTGCCTTTTGTTCAACGATTGATTATGCGCTAGATGCTGGTGCAAATTTTACTACATATCAATGGCAAGATGGGAGTACGCTTCCAACTTATTATGTTAGAGGGCCTGGTGTTTATTATCTTGACATTACTACTAATTCTGGCTGTTTTGCGAGCGATACGCTCGTGGCTATTTTAGATACTTTTTCGATTAATTTAGGTGCTGATGAGGTTTTTTGTTCAGCATTTAATTATGGCTTGAATGCTGGCCCAGGTTTTAGTTCTTATCAGTGGCAGGATGGAAGCAATAGTCAGACGTTCACAGTGACAAGCTCAGGTCTTTATTCTGTTGAGGTTACAAATAATAGTGGGTGTATAGCGAGAGATACTACTAAAGTTACAGCTGATGGATTCACAATCAACCTAGGGAACGACACCACTTTATGCGCTAAGCAAGAAATTAATTATCCATTAAGTATTGGTTCAGGATATGTATCTTATGTTTGGCAAGATGGTAGTACATATGAAAGCTTTGTCGTAAAGGAATCAGGAAGCTATTCTGTTTTGGTAACCAAGGCGACTGGTTGTTTAGCTGTGGACACTATTGATGTTGTGGTGAATACATTTCCACTAGACTTAGGAGAGGATACTGTTTTATGTTCTGTTGCTACTTTGCAGTTAGATGCTAGCTTGCCAAATTCAAGTTATTTATGGCAAGATGGAAGTAATAATTCCAATTATACTGTTTCCGGATCTGGAGTGTACTGGGTGGAGGTTCAGGTAGATGGGTGTGTTTTAAGGGATGAAATTGAAGTGGTCTTTTCGGAATTAATTTTATCGACTCTTGAACGAGATACGATCTGCAGTGGAGATGTAATAAGCTTTGATGCCACTACTCCATACAGTAGCTATTTATGGCAAGATGGTTCTACAAATCCTGTTTTATCTGTTACAACAGGAGGCGTTTATTTAGCTTTGGTAAGTAATGATTGTGGAACAGTAGAAAAAACATTTATTTTAGAGTCGGACGATTGTAATTGTATTGTGTTTTTTCCTAATGCCTTTTCTCCAAATGGTGATAATCATAACGACTTTTTTGTTCCAGTGTCCGATTGTGAATTTTCTGAATATGAATTACTCATATTCAATCGTTGGGGAGAAAAACTATTTGAGTCAAGCGTTCCAACTGAAGGGTGGAATGGTAAGCAAAATGGAGAAGCTGTAGGTTTGGGCGTTTATGTATATACGCTTCGCTATAAGGCTGAACGAGCAACTTATCGAGAATATTTCGAGGGTAAAATTTTACTCAGAAAATAAATGCCTGAGTTCGGTTCTTCTTAAGGATTCAGATCGCAGATAAATAGTGAGATTTGATTAAAATTTAGCTACGAATCTATGAAAACTTTAACAAAAATAACAATTTATTGCGTTGACCCTTTAGGATATAGCCTACTATATCTCTGAAAAATAGCCTTCTATATTATCATTTCTGAAAATCTGAATTTCTAACTAATAATCGAACTCAGGTTGAAAGGCTATTGTTGTTTTGTAGTCTTTATTAATGAGCAGATTAAATTATATCATTTTATGATAAGCTTTTGGGAATAGCCTTTAGAACGACGATTTGAAATAGTAATCAGATAATTTCCGGGAACCCACTCTGCTGTATTGATCTTTAATTTCTGATGTATTATTTTTTGGTAAATGAGATTGCCTTTTATATCAAATACCTTTAACTCATTAACAGCTGAATTCGTTAGGTTTTCTATCCAGATTGTTTCATCCGCAGGATTAGGGTAGATTCTAAAATCGCTATCATTTTCTACTTCAGCAATATCAGTTGAAATTACTCGTTTCTTATTTCCAAAAGTAAATTCACCAAACAAGAGGCTGTCTACTGTGATGTATCCATAATTAAAGCCTTGTCGTGTTTTTGTATAATATGGATACTCAGTCCAATCAAATTTCGAATTTTCTCTGTGTAAAAGAATTAATGTATCAAATGAAGAAGCGTATAAATCTTGATCAAGAAAGCCACTTGAAACTCTTCCATCGAAATTAAGTTGGAATGAGGAACTGAAATTGTTAGGTAAATCACCATTAAAACTCCAGTATCTGCTAGTTGAAATTTGGTAATTATTGACATTGTTTTTGATGGTGTCAGGAGCAACCCAATGATGTTCCATTTGCAAAAAGGCGGAATCAATTATTGAGTTTACACTGAATGAATTAACTAAAGCTAAACTGTAATTTTTATTGCTAATAGTATTGGTGATTATTTCTTGTTGGTCGGTTCTAGCCTGATTTAATTGATTATTCTCATTAATGATATAAAAGCTAGCTTGGAAAGGGATGGACACTGTACTAGAAGAAAACTGACCTGAGGCTATGATGGAAGTAGGGTATTTATTCCATGTTGAGTCGTAAAATGTTACTTCAAGTGGAGTGTTGGTGTGATAATTAATGGCTCCTCTTAATTTTTGTTGAACAAAGATTGTTGCATCAAGATTTTGTCCATTAGGAATGGTGTTGACAGAATCTATTTCGAAGTGTGAAAACCCTGGAGAAAATACCCAATCATTGAAGAAGTCGGTCATGTTAATACCCGTAGAATTGGTTAATTCATCTCTAAATTGGGTAGAATTGATTGTTTGAAATTGGTAATTTGTAATGATGGATTTTAATCCAACAAAAAATAAAGAATCGCCCATATAAGCTCTCATGTTGTGAACAACAGATGCTCCTTTATTGTATACATGACTGCTATAAGTGTATTGCGAAGGGACACCTGCGATTGCTCTGAAGCCGCCTTCTCTATGATGAATGAATTGTAGTACCGTTTTATGATTGTTTTTTATCGTACTCAATGCTCTTTCGTAATCATAGACTAATTCAAGGAATAGGTGTTCAGAATAGCTAGCCATTCCTTCATTAATCCACATGTCTGAAGCCGTTTCACAAGTAACAAGATTTCCCCACCAGCTATGAGCAAATTCGCGCGCCATTAAGGTCTCATCATTTAATGTTCCATTCGCTGCGTATCTAGGGAAGGTGATATTAGTAGCATGCTCCATTGCTCCCGAATTGAAAGGTACTAGAGAAAACCCAATCTTATTCCATTCAAAAGGGCCGTAATAATTTTCGAAAATATGCAAAGCACTATCTAGATGAATAAAGGAGTTTTTCATGTCAATGGTATCTGCAGGGACAGCGACTAGTTCTACCGGAATACTTCTATTTATTCCATTGAATGATTGATGTACAGTGGTATAATCTGCTACAGCGATACAGGCTAAATAAGTAGGAATTTCTTCATCCATGACCCATTTTCTAGTTGTATTTGCACCTGAGGTTGTTTCACTAATCAGTTCTCCATTACAATGTGCCCTTGAACTACCGCTTGTAGTAATGTTGAATTCATAAGTAGATCGTTCTACAAAATTATCAAAACAAGGAAACCATATGCGACCATAAGCATGAGGGTCAGCATTTATTGCAACTCCTAAATTAAAAGCATATCCTCCGCTAAAATGGAACCCTCCCCACCCTGAAGGCTCCACTTGAGGACTACCATGATAAAAAACCCTGACTTGAGTGGTGTCGGGGATGTTAAATAAAGACGCTAATGTAATTTGAATTAAAGGCGGGCTATAGGTGTATGTTAAATGGTTTCCGTTGTAAAGAATAGAGTCTACAAATAGTCCTTCAAAATCTAAATCAAGTGTTCCAGTGCCATTTACTTTTGGTGTAAAAGTGACCACGCAATTACCGCTAATTTTTTGATTTCCGATGTTTGTCATGTCTAAATTAATCTGATAATTCAAGACATCAATACTATCGCTTCTGCTATTTAACGCTTTTTGATGTGGTCCATTTTTCTGCGCTTGACAATATGATATTAGGCTTAAGGCAATAAATAGGAGGGTAGTTCTTCTCATTTTTTTGATCATTAATGGATTAAAGTGATTCTTTTAATCATTTGATACGATATTCATTTTCAAGATTAAAGATAATTTAATGCTTCTTCTCATCCAAGGGTGAGTCTTGGTTTAATTAGTCAATCTTATTAATTAAGAGTTGAGGAGTTATTATTTGAGGTGAATTGGCTTCATGAAGATAGTTTTATCCCATTCTAAAGTATCCAATCACAGGTACTATAGTAGCTCTTCGCCTAAATTTATTTCGTTTCTGATATTCTATATCTCGTTTTAAAGCTCTGTAATCAGTAGTGGATATTATCGTGTTTCAGATTTGTTTCTTTCCATTTTCTCCTCGATCATAGATGAATTCTTTTGTTAGATAATGTTATTGGTTTGTCTAAAATTTCTAGACTTGTTGACTTCTATGCACGAAGACCGCAAGTTCAAGGACGATTAACCATGCAGATATTACAAGAAATGTCAACTACATTAGGCACAGAGGATGTGGGTGTTGTTTTAAATCAAATCACAGCTGTATATCTTGTATAGGAGTAGAGGATTTAGGCAGTTCAACTCTTACTCCTGTTTTCGAGGGTCCGATAAAAAATGAAATTAATTTAATGTCCGTTTTACTAGGTTTGAATTGCGCCTAACATAAAATGGATCAGTTTGTTAATTAAGTTACTTCCCCAAGCGATACAACAGCCGTGCATGAGAGAAAATTGCAGATCTAAAATTATCTTGCTTATAATAAGGTAAATTGAACTCGATTGCAGTAGCCTCTATAATTGGAGCTATTTTTCTGTAATGAATATGACTAATGTTGGGAAATAGATGATGTTCGATTTGGAAATTCAATCCTCCAATTAGCCATGACAGAACACGATTTTTATTCGCAAAGTTTAAGGTAGTTTCTAACTGATGAACTGCCCATTGATTTTTGATGCTACCCTTAACAGGAGTAGGGAAGGAAGTCTCTTCCATTACATGAGCCAATTGAAATATTAGTGCAAGCGTTAAGCCTGCCACAAAATGAACGGTAAGAAAGCCAATAATCAACTGCCACCAACTAATTTCCATTATCAAAAGAGGAACTAAAACTATATAAATAAAATAAATTACACGGGTTACTACAATCAATGTCATTTCCTTTTTTAAAGTAGTTTTCAATTGTTTTAGTAAGCCTTTACGCTTGTAACGGTATACATCCGAAAAATCTTTCGCAAAAGTCCATGATAAAGTCATTAGACCATACAATGGCCAAGCATACAAAAACTGTAGTTTGTGAAACCATTTCTTTTCGGAATGTGGCGAAAGTCGTAAGATATTGCCTGTTTCAATATCCTCATCATAACCGTGAATATTAGTAAATGAATGGTGCATGATATTATGCTGAGCCTTCCAATTGTTCACATTACCGCCTAAAAAATTAATAGAAAATCCTGCAAATTTATTCAGCCAATCTTTTCGTGAAAAACTGCCGTGGTTGGCATCATGCATTACCGAAAGTCCAATTCCTGCCATGCCAAACCCCATTAAAATGCACATTGCAAGCAGCAACCAAGCATTACTGATTACTCCAAACAACATCAAAAAATAGGGAGCTGTATAAAGACATAACATAAAGACCGCTTTGATCTTGATTTTTAAACCTCCAGTTTTTGTAATTCCGTTTTCTTTAAAATAACTGTCTACTCGTTTTCGTAGGGTTTTTACAAATTCCGTTTGTGTTGGGTTTGTAAATTTTATCGTTTTAAATATTGGCATGTTATGTTTTTTTAAACCCAAAAAGGGTCTTCCAAATTATCAATGAATTTATCTTCAGAATGAGCAGCCTTAATTTGTTTCAACTCTACTTCTGTTGCCACTAGCTGAATTTTATTAAAGAGTACTCTTTCCTCAAAACGAATGTGTTTTTCCAACAAACTTTCAATAAAATTAAGTCTTTTATCTAAGTCACCATCCCTTTCAATCAAACGTTTTATTTTTCGATGTTCAGAAAGTGCTTTTTTTATTAATTCATGGTCATTTCCAAGTAGGGGGAAGACTATTTTTTCTTCAATTTCAAAATGATCTGCCAAATGATTTTTCCAAAACCATTTCACATATTTCATAATACATGTTGGGTCGATTCCTTTTTTTAAGCCTGTTCTTATTTTCCAAGACAATAACAATCCATGATGATGATCTCTACTTAAATCCTGTAACAGCAAATGTCTTTTTATTGGCTTATGCATCTTCAGATAAAAGTTTAAAGCTTAGTCCATCTAATTCCTTATTTACCATTAGCTGACAAGCGAGCCGACTTGCATTATTTTTATTACTTAACTTATCCAATGTTGCTATCTCATTAGTATCTAAGGAGCGTTCAATTGTACCTTCAATTAATTCAACATGGCATGTACCGCACCAAGCACTTCCTTTGCAATCTCCAATGTCTTCACTTAGTTGGTCAACAATCATCTGCATAAAGTTACGATACTGATTAGATCGAAAAGATAATGTTTTTTGCTCCCCATAAGAATTAATCAGTTTTAGGCTATACACTGTCTGTGAAATTATTTTTCTCTTAAAAAAACGCACAATTTAAGCTAATTGACTAGTTGCCTCTCCATTTCTAATGCTTTTGGAAATAGGATGTTGTTCTCCAAATGAATGTGCAAATGTAAATCTTCCTCAAATTCTTTTAGCAAAGCATACGTTACTTGGAAGGTGTTACAACCATCACTTGGCATAGCGTAGTTATTACTTAATTCAGCAATTTTTCTAAATCGAACCCCTTCGTTGTCATGATCTTCTTTCATCATCGCTATCGGATTGCCAACCGTTCCAAAATTGGAGGGTTCTATCAGTTTTCCATCTTGTTTATACTTTATCATTTTTCGAACGAATGGGAACAGCACTAATTCTTCTTTCTTCATGTGTAAGGTCAACTCGCCTGCCGAGGCTAAAAACAACTTTTGAATTTTTTCCAACTCAGGATGCAGACCTCCATGAACATCTATAATCTTTGCTAGATAGGGTTTTATTTCGGTTATCTTTTCTTCCACATAGCGATGGTGTTTCTTTTCAATGTAATCCGCTAAAAGATTAACAGGCCAAGTATCATAATCTGTTGCTCCTATTTCTTTGGTCGTTACAGAATTTAATTTTGCAATTAATTTTTCAGGTTCAATTTTGTTGTGTGCCGAAACCTCTAGTATACTGCGATTTCCTCGACAACAAAAATCAATGCCTTCTAACTTAAAGATAGATGCCATTCTATAATCTTTGGCTACCAATTCGCCGACAATGTCATTTTCTGTGATGTTCATTTTAATTAAGTTTTAGATTATTTTGTGCTTATGCTTTCTCCCCAATTTTTCAAGTCATTTTCAGTCCAAAGTGTTGGAAAGAAT
The DNA here is from genome assembly GCA_016763995.1 of Flavobacteriales bacterium. Lineage (GTDB taxonomy): Bacteria > Bacteroidota > Bacteroidia > Flavobacteriales_E > Vicingaceae > NORP294. The sequence goes on from JAESST010000317.1 coordinate 14,869, forward strand.
TTTCGTTGTTGAAATTTTGGATGCAAATATTTTTTCCATTCACTACCACCTGTTGCTGCCTTATTCTCTCCTTTTTTGTCTAAATAATGTTGAGCCGTTTCTAAATGAACCATTGGCCATTTTACATTGTAGAAATAATCGAAGGCTTTCAATTTATCCTTCAGTTCTATCGAGCAATCCATTTTTAGAATTTTCTCTTCTAATGTTTTTCCTTTAACTTGTTCTGTCAATACAACAAATTGATTCAAATATTTTTCTTCAAATTGCCTTAGAGTGAGCGACTTTTTTTCAGTTTTTCGATCCATTCCTGCATCTTTCCAATAGATGTGTTCAAAGTAATCATGAGTAGTTGCGCCCTTGTTAATCCTATTTTTTCCCTCTTCATTTAACAGATTTTTCAATCGAGTACAGAAAATTTCAATATATCGAAATTGAGCACTTTGAAATCCACTTGCAGGAGCCAAGGTGTTTCTGAAGGTATTGTAATCATCATAATTCATTCCTGCTTTCATTACATCAAAAGAGGTAATGAGCATATCTGTATAACGGATTATTCGATTCAATTTATCAAGCCAAATAGCTTCTTCAAATTCTTCACTAACAAGTTGCTCTAACTCATGTGTTATCATTTTTAATACCAATTCAGTAACCTGATGATACATGATAAAAATGACCTCATCTTTAAAATTAGTTCTTGGTTTCTGAAGGGATAGTAAGGTTTCTACCTCTACATAATCCCAATAATTAATTGGTTTGGCATGTAGTAAACCTTTTAGATATGTTTCAGGGTTTTCGCCCAAATCTTCGTATTTATCTTCAATGTCGCGAAAAAGTTTATCGTTCATCTTGCTATGTAGTTAGTTAGCCTTTGGCGGCTAAATGTGTTTTTAAAGTAAATAATGATATTCCGAAAATAAAAAGGCAAACAACCTTTATCACTTCCATGCCCACATAATAAAAATGCAATTTAGAAGGAGGAAGCAGTTGTCCTTGAATAATCAACTCGGCTCTATGATCTAAAGCAGGCAAAAGCCATACAGTTTGCACTATTAATATTAGGAATGGAATAGAGAATCCTATCAGGCTTTTCCATTGAATTGATTTAAAATCAAAAAACTGATTGAGCAATATAGCAATGGCCAAAACCCATTCTATCTTATTCAAAGCACTAAATACTAGGCGACCAATCCCTAAGCCTAAAGGCAAGGTAATTCCTTCAGCTCTAAATTTTAACCAGGCTTCCATAAAGCTAATAGCGCCAACAAAACCTATCCACAAAAAAGTAGAGATAAGGCTCATGGGTTGTTTAACAATAATCATGTTATAGGATTTGGAGTGTTGTTTTTATAATATTCAATTTTATGGCGGAACATCGTTGCCATCATTTCTGCTCTTCTTTTGGCTTCTTCAGCCTTCTCACCTGTAAAGTTCTCATTTAGGGTTTCATTGAACAGTTTTTGCCAACGCTCAAAATGTACCAACTCAATTGGCATAGTAGCATGTGGCGAAAAAGGACTTCCACTATAAGTATGATTATCTAACAAAATGGTTTGCCAAAAGCGGTACATTTTCTCCAAATGCTCCTGCCAATTGTCTTGAATTCTTTCGTTGAAAATGTCTTTCAATAGTTCATCCTTTCGCACTTTAGTGTAAAACTCATTGACCAATATTTTTATCTCATCTAAACTGACAATTTCCTTCTTATCCATTATCTTCCAAATATTTCAATTAAAATAACAGCAGTATTAGCCAAGGTAGCGAGGGTAAAGATGCTAACACACCATTTTGCAGGGCCTTGTGCAATTAATACCGTATTATTTAACATGGTAAAGACGGAACAAATGGCGAGAAGATAGATTGTATCGTTAGTGTACGATAAGCCAGCGGCTATAGAACCCCAGCATGTTTGTATTGCTAACATTACTGCCATTGCTCCAAACCTTGACTCTTCAAAGTTTGCTATTTGCCTGTCAAACCAATTTAAATGTGCTGTTTTTACATTTGTTGTTTCCATGTCTACTGCTTTTGATATTACTGCTTCCATAGTTATTTGTTTAATAGTATATTTATTAGGGGACAATATTGTCCATTATTATTTCAAATTTTTTTAAGCCTTCAAAAAGGATAATCCACCCTGTAATTGCAGAGCTAATGATTTAATAGTTGTTTCTTCTAATAGTCGAGTTAATCCATCCCTGATTATAGCAAATTCATGATGCACAGGGCAAGGTCTTACTGCATTACATTGATTCAAGCCCAATCCACAGCCTTTGTATATCTTATCTCCGTCAAATGAATAGACAATATCCTTCAGAGTAATTTTCTCCATAGTTATATTGTCTATGGAAAACCCTCCTCCAGGCCCCTTATCAGAACTGATGATTTCGTTCTTCTTCAATTGTTGTAGAATTTTTGAAGTATAGGCTTCAGGAGAATTGATAGCTTTGGTAACCTCTTTAATACTCACTCTTTTGCCATCAATTGACTGTTCTGCTATATAAATAGTTGATTTGATTCCATATTCGCAGGCTTTTGAAAACATTTTCTAAGTTTATACTACAAATTTAGGAAATAAAATAATAGTGGACTTTATTATCCATTATTATTTTTGAATACCATAAATATGATTGAATTAGCCTTGCTTTACTCATAGATATTTTATTAAAGAATTAAAACAATGATTATGGAGAAGGGAATATATAGTCCATTCAATGTTCGAATCTTTTATCATTGAATTTTCGATTAAGTCCTGAATTTCTTCTTTTTCCTTTCTAATCTTGCTTTATATCTATATGTTGTCAAAAATGATCCTATCAGGTCGGAAGCTCCTTGTTCCGCTAAGGCGGAAAAATTTCTGTTCCTTCATTTTTGACAACGCCCAAGAATACTAAATTCACTTTCCCTTGCCAAAACTCGCCTTAAGCTTGGGCGATAGGTCTTGAAAATCTTGATGGGATTTCTTTTGACTAAAGTTCCTTTTGCACCCACTTGATCTATAACTGTAATCGCCGATCGTTGATTAGCAAAATCATCGCAACAAGCGAAATGCTTCAGCTGTCTATTACTTACATAACTTATGCAAATGATCCTTTTTTTTAAGATAAAAAACAATTACGCTCACAAGATAAATTTTAATATAATTGATATTTAAAATATCAACAATTTGCCTAATAGATTCTTACTGAACTAAAATGCGTTTATGAATCTCTGCTCTCCAATGGTTAAATTCATAAAATAAATACCATTGCTAGTTAATTCCATTTCTATTCTCGACTGTCCAATGCCAGTATTTTTCTGTTTAAATGAAATGGTTTTATCATTTGTATCTACAATTTGAATCGCATCAAGTCGCTCAATTTTTTCTAGTTGAAGGTTAAAAATACCTTTAGAAGGATTGGGATACAAACTCACATTCACCTTAGCATTATCAAATAAGTTTGTCCTGAGTGGTTCAGGTAGCATTAGTTATAGAACCTAAAGATTCTATATTTTAGTTAGATGACTTATTGAATAATAAATTGATCACTAAAAACAATTGCCCCTTGATTATCATAAATTATTGCAAGGTAAACCCCTTTACTCCAACTTTGCGTATTATAAACACCTGACAGACTACCCATAAATTGGCCTTGTATTTGTAATACTCCATAAAAATTCCGTATTTCTATACGATAGCTCTCATTTGATATTCCAGTTTGATTAAAAATTTGTAGAGAACCAGATATAAAGTCCATTTGAATTTGAAAATTATGAGGAATAGGCTCTTGATGTGGCTCTGCACCATACAATCGATTATGTGCATCTATTGCTCTACTCTTGCAATTAATGAATGCTTTCGTATGTCTAAAGCCATCTCTAAGTCTGTAAATAGTGGAAAACATAACATCCTTTTGCCCTTTGGTAAACATAAGATTATACTGATCTCCCACACTTGGCTGCATAAAATTTTGAGCATTCACTAGGCTTGCCGTTGGACAAGCTACTCCAACTGGATTATAGATATAAACATTACCATTAACTATATCTGGAGTTGCATCTTCTTGACAAGGTGTATCGTATATACAATCTTGATTTCCATTAGGGCCATTGGAGTCGCCAGGATGAGGAATTCCTAGCCAATGACCTATCTCGTGAGTAGCGACTCTTCCTAAATGACTGTTTGGACCTAAATCAAAAGTATTCCCTCTGCCGAACCGCTTATAACCAATAAATACGCCATCATGCAACCCTTGTGAATCATCTACACAGGCGCTATTAGCATCTCTTGCACAATGTGTTTTTGGATGAAACTCAGCTTCAATCGGGCATGCCAAACCTACGTTTTGACTTTTTACTACCCATATGTGCAAATAATCCTCTGTCCCGACTGGTTCTGGTGAAAGACAAACAGCTCTGTCTGTTAAAGAAATATTAGGCGGACCACATGGAGCATCAGGTGTTCGAAGAACCATTCTTAAGTCGAATTCTACTTCTGTATCAGCTGCAAGAGCAGTAAACTCTGGAATCACATTTACAATATCTAAATTCGTTTTACCAAAATCCTCCTTTAAAACCTGCATTTGAGAACAAATTTGAGAACAACTTAAGTTTGTTCCAACTCCTTCGGAATCCATAGGGTCGTGTACGATATGGATGATAACTGGAATAGTAAAACACGGATTATGCGACGGAATTTGACAATTGCAATCTGCTTGGGCTTTCGAAGCTGTAAAATAAAAAACAGCAAGCAACATGGGGATTAATTTAACCGCTTTTAATGATTTAAATGAGTGTAGCATATTTTCAAAATTTTATATATTAATTTTATTTCAATAAAACTCCTAGAAAGATATTTGGTAAGCTTCCGGGAAACATTTTTACTTGAGATTTACTCTTTTTACTTGGTACTAAAACTGCTAATTTTTTTAGCTGGAATAGCAAAGCTCTGCTGCATCTATTGTCTTTAGACAACTTCATAATTAATTTTCTGAATATTAACTATGCCTAATAAAGCCTTACTGAACTAAAATGCGTTTTATGAATCTCTGCTCTCCAATAGTTAAATTCATAAAATAAATACCATTGCTAGTTAATTCCATTTCTATTCTCCACTGTCCAATGCCAGTATTTTTCTGTTTAAATGAAATGGTTTTACCATTTACATCTACAATTTGAATCGCATCAAGTCGCTCAATTTTTTCTAGTTGTAGGTTAAAAACACCTTTAGAAGGATTGGGATACAAACTCACATTCACCTTAGCATTATCAAATGAGTTTGACTTTTTTGCAAGAGATTGATCTTTTCCTTCTTTAACCTGATCTAAATCAGGATCTCCTTCAATACAAATGTTGTCAATTAAAATTCCATCATAATCATTCCCAATAGCAATAATAGGTGCAATGTAAGAATCATCATACTGCTGAAACTTGATTACAAATTCATCATTTCTATCTAGGCCATAAGTGTCTATAAGAGATCCCAAATGAATTGTTATTGGATTATAGGTATTAGTGGTTCCTGAAAAGGAATATACTTTGTAGAAAGAAATACCATTATCATCAGAAATATATACCCCATCTTGAGGATGATCTTCATCGTTTAAATCTTTCCAATCGAATTTTAGAGTGATATTGGATTCATTTGAAACATCTAAACGCAACCACATTTGATTTAAGTTGTAGCCTGTTATTCCTAAGGGATCTTTACTCATGAGTGCGTGATAATTGCCCGATGGTCCGTACAAAGAAGTTCCTTCAATTAAACCCGAACTTAAACTAGATTGCGTATACCATCCGTTGTTCGTAAGGTTTCCTGACTCAAAATACTCACAAAATGGGAGTGTATGAATTCTAGATTTTACACAAATATCATCTAATGCAATACCATCCATTCCTGCAGGATGATTGTCATATTGCTGAAACTTGATAATAAAATTACTGCTGTAACTTAGTCCATTAGTAGCGATTAACGCTGATAAATCTAGCGATTCCATATGATAAGTAGCGCTTGTTCCAGAAAATGTAAAGACTTTAATAAATGAATTTCCTCCATCATCTGAAATGTATACCCCATCTTGTGAGTGATCTTCATCATTTAAGTCTTTCCAAGCAAAATTTAAATCTAAGGCTTGTTGTCCTGTTAGGTTTAGATGCAATAAAAGTTCATTTTGATTAAGTAATGGCTGCTTTTTATTAGTCGCCAGGGTAACATGGTAGTTTCCTGAATTTGGTTGATGATTGGCACTTACTTGAATAGATCCAAAGGAAGTTGAATGAGCTTTCTTCCAACTTGTATTTAATGTGCCACTTTCAAAACCATCGCAAAAAGGAATACTGGCATAATGAACACCCGTTACGCATACATCGTCAATTGCAATTCCATCGGAGGGAAGTTTTGAGTTATCAAACTGTTGAAACTTAACAATAAATTTATCAGAAGAAGACAAGCCTGCAGCAACAATCACTGATGAGAGATCAATTGTCTCATTATGGTAGGTATTTGTATTTCCTAAAAAGTCAAAAATCTTTGTAAAAGAGATTCCTTCGTCATCGGAAATATATACCCCATCTTCTCCATGGTCTTCATCGTTGATGTCTTTCCAAGAAAATTTAAGCTCTAATTCGCTCATACCTTCTATATTCAACAATAAATGCATCTCGTTCCGATTGTACTTCCCATTTTCACTTTTAGTTAGAATGGCATGGTGTGAACCATTATTAGGTCCACTATGATCAGCAATTTCAATCAAACCTTGTGGACTCGAAGACTTCAATATCCAATTGTCTCCAGATAAACCTGAATCAAAATTTTCGCAGAAAGGAATTGTTGCATATTGATTTCCATTTAAATCAGCAGTCCACACTCCTCTTCCATAGGTAAAAAGGAAAAGTTTACGATCTGTGATTCTCATCTTTAGTTCTGTAATTTGAACGTTTGGAATACTCTCTTCTTTGATCCAATTTACACCTCCATTAGTTGTGTAGTATAATCCAAAATCGGTTCCAGCAAAAATGACTTCATCGGGAGCATAAGGATCCATTTGAATGTAATTCACTGGTAAACTTTGAGGAAGATCTCCACTGATATCTGTCCACGTTGGAGAACTGGTGTGTGCATTCGTAATTCTCCAAACTCGACTTTCATCACTGTGGGTGGTAAAGCTAACATAGGCTTTACTGCTATTATTGACATAAGGTGTAATCGCACTAATAAAATCAAAAGTAATACTAGCCGGGACACTAGCGCTTAAATTAACTTCATTTCCTATTGCAGTAGTATTAGCATTATCAATTCTATAAAGCGAAGCATTTGAACCACCTACATAAACACGGGGATCCTGATCACGAGAAACACCAATAGCATAGAGATTTATCTTGCGCAAGGTGTTAAGAATCTTCTCCCAGTTACTTCCTGTATTGCTTGTTCGCCACAAACCTAGATCTGTTCTCATGTACAACTGATCACCATCAACGTAATTAATTTGATATGGGTTGATGAAGTCAAACTCTTCATTTGACATAGCACTCGATACAATGTTTGAGGTAGGGAAGTAGGGATTAACACTGGTAAAATTGTTAGTTCTTCTAACATATCCATTTTGACTAGAAATGTAAGCTAGGTCAGAATTTTGTTGACTAATGTGCGCGTAGGCACCATCTCCCCAACCAACTTGATCAAACATACTAGTGTTTAGTTTAAAAGAATTATTATCTTGAGCTCCTCCAACAATCAAACTCCCTTCTGATTCTGGAGCGAAATCTCCAGCATAAAATTGGGTAGTATTATAGCCCATTTTTAAATTTGTGTAGTTAGTGCTATCACTATACCAGCTTACTTTTGATATACCTCCATCACTGCCTTCAAGCGCGTATTCTGTTCCTGGAATATTCACCAGTAGATGTTTATCCGCATGTGTATTTGCAGCTAAATTCCAACTCAATCCTCCATCAAATGATCTACTGGAACCTTGTGCACCTATATATATATTATTAGGCTTGGTGTTGTGTACTCCTAGCATCATACAATAACTACCCTGCACAGTGCCGGTAGTTCCTGGAAGTGTTTGTGTAGTCCAATTAAACCCACCATCTATACTTTTGCAAAGTGCTACTATAGGTTCTGTTATGCCGGGACCACCCTCAAAAACGGCATATACAGTATTTGGCACGGTAGGACAATTTTCAATTTCTATTTTACGAAGGCTACCGCTCGGGAATTCGGTATCAGAGCTATTGAATACAGATATAAAATTATCAATGCCATTTGCAGAATGATAAATTTCGAAACCTGCTCTGGCAGCTAACACACTTCCATTTGGAAAACAGATAAGATCGCTTATGTTTCCGTACAGCACTTTTGTAATGGTGGCATTTGCTGTATTGGCATCTGTAATTCGGTATAACCCTTCGTTAGAACATCCTACATACAAAGTGTTTGAGCCATCTTTCGCATGTTCTATTTTCCAAACTCCCCTCAACGCTACTTCATCATTTGTAGAGAATAATTGGGTAAAAGTTTCTCCTCCATCTAAAGAACGAAAAATTCCATCTCCAAAAATAATCCGTCCACCAAGCATTCCTTCTCCAGTTCCATAATATACTTCATCAGAATTTAAAGGGTTTCTAGTAATAGATGAAACAGCTAAGCTGGCAGCTTGCTCATTAATTGGATTCCAAGATGTTCCCCCGTCTCTAGATCTCCACATGCCACCAGATACACTTCCTGCTAAAATATCATTTAAATTATTCGGATTAATAGATATTGCCCTTGTTCGTCCTCCTTCATTTGTTGTACTTAACTCAGTAATGGCACAGAAAGGGCCTGTTCCGTTAAGAGTTTTGTTTCTTGAGGCGCCCTTTCTTTTGTCAGCTTTCAACCATCTGTGATAATTACCTATTGGAATTTCGCCGTTGCTGTTCTTTCGCATGTCAAACCATTGCTGAAAATAACCCGGATTTAAATCTTCTCCATCTTCATATGAATAGACTTGTTCATTATTTGCAGGAAAGAAATGGGTGAACGAAAGAGAAGTAATCAAATAAGCAATTGATAAAGTCGCGAGAATTAAAATGCTTCGTTTTTTCATAATGTTTTTATTTTGAGTCAAAAAGGCTTAACGTAATTTATGTTTCAAATTAACTAGCAGTTAGAATACGGGGCAAAAAACCTTTCCACTTTTTCCTGAACGTAGCGTTTTTTTTCGCAAGCGTTTTTTTTCGCAAGCGTTATATTTTAAAAGCAGGTTAAAAGATACCTTATATCAAGTAGTTAAATTTTAAAATGGGCAACAGCTTATAATGAATCAAAATTTCTCTTAGGCTTGTTCTTATTTTCTAATCGATTAAAGAAGCTTAAAAAATATTATACTTTTAGAATTATTATTACGTAGGAATTGGTTTTATCTGTATAAATAAATTTCGCTCTACTCAGTATTCTTCCTCTCTTGTAGAGTTAGTATTGCTTGAATTTGGTTGATTGCTAGTATATTTAACGCAAGCAACAAGAGGTTATGTGTTTAAGTCCTAGACCATTTCCTTTAACAAGCTAAATCCTATATGTTGAATAACCCTTTCAAGGCTACAATGATAATTGTCGAGTATAAGAAACACTTCTGCCTTATTCTAATTGCGCTGCTGTGGAGTAAGCTTTTTATGGCACAGTTTAGTCAAATTCAGGAAGTGGAAGTAGCTTACGAGAATTTTGATACAGAACAAGGCCTTCCAAGCTCGGAAACTTATAGCATGTTGGAAGATAACGAAGGTTACCTTTGGTTTTCTACCGATCGTGGGATTGTTCGCTATAATGGGGTTGGCATGCAATTCTTTGGATTAAATGAAGGCTTAAGTAATCTCGTAAACTTTAATCTAGTTGCAAGCAGTAATGGGGGATTCTTGGTGGATGACCTAAATGGGCAAATTCATCGTTGGGAAGACACCGTATTTGTCCCTTTTAAACACAATGAGATACTTAA
>JAESST010000318.1 GCA_016763995.1 Flavobacteriales bacterium
AAGTGAAAAAGATCATACAAAAGTATGGTCTTTTTTTATGCGCAAGATTTTGGGCAATAAATGCCACAATGAGCTTATCAAAGTGAACTTGTAAATTATTATCCCATCAATATCTGATCAAATCTCCCTTCTACAAATACAATTTCTGTATCTCTATTTATGATTATGAGTCATTGGTTATTAAGCTGAAAATGAAAAAATGTACTTGAGTTCACGTTCAACAACAGTCCATCCATAAAATCCGACAGTTCAGTAAAGTTTATTCGTCCTAAACTAAGCTAAGGGTCCATATTTGAACCTTGAAAACAATCAGGTAACGATATGAAACGTATTCTTTTATTCCTAATCATTTTAATTTTAGCATTCAATGCCAAAGCACAAACAATAATACAAGGCATTGTTAAAGAGTCAAATGGAACACAACTTCCAGGAGCTAATGTTTATTTTGATCAAACTCAAATTGGAACAACAACTGATGTTGACGGAAAATTTGAAATCACAACTAACTTAACCGGAAAAGCAAGCTTACAAGTTAATTATATAGGTTATAAATCATTTGTTCAACAGGTATCACTAATTAAGGATAGTATTTTTATTGAGGTAATACTTAAACCATCCTTCAATCAGTTAGAAGCAGTTACCATTACGGCAGGAGCATTTGAAGCGAGTGATAAGATGAAGTCAGTTGAATTAAAAACCTTAGATATTGTAACTACAGCAGGGGCCTTAGGTGATATTTCAGGTGCTTTGCAAACTCTCCCCGGAACAACAACTGTAGGTGAATCAGGAAGGCTATTTGTTCGGGGAGGAGACCATACAGAAACTCAAACCTATATTGATGGAATGTTGGTATCAACTCCTTACACAAGCAGTGCGCCTAACTTATCTGTTCGAGGACGATTTAATCCATTCATATTTAGTGGTACCATTTTTAGCGTTGGCGCTTATTCTGCAGAATATGGTCAAGCCTTATCATCTGTTTTGCAATTAAACACAACAGACTTACCTCAGGAAAACAAAACAGATGTGAGCTTAATGACTGTTGGTGCTAGTGCTGCCACGACACAATTGTGGAAGAATGGCGCAGTAACAGCTACTGTTGATTATCTCAATTTAACACCCTACACAGAACTTATTTCGCAAAATGTAGATTGGATAAAGCCATTAGAAACGATAGGTGGAGAATTGAGTTTTAGGCAAAAAATAAAGGGCAATGGAATGTTTAAGCTTTATGGGAAGTTGGGGCGAACAAACATGAAGTTGAATATAATTGATTTAGATGCCACAGAAGCTTATACGCCCTTTGAATTACAAAATGATAATGTCTATTTAAATACCAATTGGAAAGGTACATTAAGTGATAAATGGAGTATGAAAACAGGTGCATCCTATACTAAAAATACAGACGATATACTTTTCGCAGATACCGATGTGGGCGAAAATTTAGAAGCAGGTTTCTTAAAATTGGTGTTAAAAAATTACACAAGCGACCGAGTAAGCTTAAAGTTTGGAGGCGAAGCCCTTATTCAATCCATTTTTGAAACAATAGATTTAGAATCTTTTAGCCAAAAGAGGAATCATAATGAAACAAGACTTGCAGGGTTTAGCGAAGCAGAAATTTATCTTTCTACGAGAATAGCATTGCGGATTGGTGGGCGATTAGAACAATCTGATATTAATGACCAGATGGTAATTGCCCCACGATTTTCAACTGCCTATAAATTAAATGAACACAGTCAAATGTCATTCGCTTACGGCCAATTTTATCAGCAAGCACCTAAAGATATACTACTTAAAACCAATGAGATCGATGAGCAACAATCGGATCATTATATATTGAATTATCAAGTCAACAAAAACAAACGTTTGCTAAGGATTGAGCCTTATTATAAGGGCTACACAAAGCTCATTTCTCATACTAGCGATTTTTCTGAAATTGGCAATGAAGGTGTTGCTTATGCATATGGTTTAGATATTTTTTACAAAGATTTAAGAACCATCAAAAATGCACAGTTCTGGATTTCCTATTCTTATCTAAATACAGAAAGAAAGTATAGAGATTATCCTGTTCAGGCCATTCCAACTTTTGCAAGTAAGCACAGTACCTCGCTTGTCTATAAACATTGGGTGAGCAGCTGGAAGTCAATGTTATCAGCTAGCCTTAGGTATTCAACACCAAGAGTTTTCAATAATCCTAATCAATCTAAATTCAATGATAGTCATACAAAACCATTTCGAACATTAGACCTTAGTTGGAGTTACCTGCCTAAAAAACATATAATCTTTTATACTGCAATCACCAATGTATTGGGTTTTGAAAATCAATATGGTTCTCAGTTTTCTAGTCAGGCTGATAGCAACGGAAACTATGCAAAGTCTGATATTTTGCCCTCGGCAAAACGATTCTTTTTTATTGGTTGCTTTATCACTTTTACAAAAAAAGGCGATGCGAACCAATTAGACACTTTAAACTAATTAATCGCTTTTAATATATACAACATGAAAAATAGAACAACATTAACAATAGGCTTTTTAGCTTTAATAATGAGTATAAATGGCCCCTCTTTTGCACAAGAAGCAGAAAAAAAATCTAAAAAACAGATCGTACGAAATAATGTATACTTCACTACTGCGGAGACAGGCGCTCATTCACTAAACCTCAATGTAATTAAGTTAAAAAGCAATGATGGCTATGTTATGCTCGTATTATCAGATGAAAATGGGGAGCAAATAGCTGTGACTAAAGCCCCAATTGTCGATAATAAGTGCTCGGTAAGCATAGACTCTCTTCCATCAGGAAAATATGCCGTACAATATTATCATGATCAAAACAGCAATGGGAAATTAGATACAGGATCTTTTGGAATTCCAGAAGAAGGTTATGGCTCTTCAAATGATGCTCGCGGCTTTATGGGACCACCAGATTTTCAGGATATGATTTTTGAATTGAAAGATGACGTGACTATGAAAATGAAAACTGTGAACTAAAGTATATCTTTAATCCTTGGTGTAAGAAATAGACTCATAGATTAGTAAAAGTTGCTGGCCCTCGCTTATAAGTGATACTTGTTTCCGAGAACCAGCAACTTAGTCTAAGATGTTTGAATTAAACTATAAAAATTTAAAAATGAGTTGGTTCCAAAAAAACAAAAAGACA
>JAESST010000319.1 GCA_016763995.1 Flavobacteriales bacterium
ATCATCCTCAGGCAAATCACCTATTTCCCCTTTACGAAAATCGATATCAAAATAAAAAGTGGTTCCTTCCCCTTCTACACTCTCCACTTCTATTGTGCTGTCCAACAACCCAACTAATAGCTTACATATTGGAAGCCCAAGTCCTGTTCCTCCATATTTTCTCGTAATACTTGAATCAACCTGCTTAAAGCTTTCGAAAATTGCTGAAATTCTATCGTGGGGAATACCGATTCCCGTATCTGAAATAGAAAATCGAATTTTTATTACATCCGTAGTTTCACTTACCAATTGACAAGATATCTCAACTTCTCCTTCTTCAGAAAACTTAATGGCATTACTCATCAAATTACTTAAAATTTGATTCAATCGAACAGGATCTCCTAATACAATTTTAGATTGTAAGAAAGAGTCAATTTCTGTTACAATTAATAGGTCTTTATCCGCTGCTAAATACTCAACTCCGGATACAGAACTATTTACTAAATCATCTATTCTAAAACCGATTGTTTCCATTTCTAATTTTCCTGCTTCAATTTTTGATAAATCAAGAATATCATTAATAATTACCAACAGGTTATTAGCAGATGTTCGAATGGAATCTAAATATCTTCGGTGCTTGTCCGAAAGCTCCGCCGACGATAAAAGTTTACTCAATCCTAATATCCCATTCATTGGGGTTCGAATTTCATGACTCATATTGGCCAAGAATTGCTCCTTAAAATACAAAGATTCTTCTGCTTTATTTTTTGCTTCCTGCAAAGACTCCTCCATTCGTTTTCTCTTGGTAATGTCTCTTGCAACTGCCAAAAAACCAGATATTTCACTACCGCTTCTCAAAACTTTTACATTCTGCCCCAACCATATTTCATTGCCTTTACAATCCGTAATTGGAAACTCAAAATATGTAAGCGGGAGTCCTTCTTTCAATTGATTCCTATAAAATATAGTAGCTTTAAGTCTCCAATCTCTTCGGATTACCATTGTAAAATGCATTTTGGTAACCTCTCTTTCTTCCATTTGCAGAATTCGAACAGCAACAGGATTTGCATATACAAAATTCCCTTTTGAGTCCGTGCGATAAATAATATCAGTAGCATTTTCGACCAACTGTTTGTAGCGCTCTTCACTTTCCTTCAGCACTCTTTCTGACTCTTTCCTTTCGGTTATATCTCTTCCGTATACATTCACATATTTATCAGCTACAATTGGAACAAGCAAAAAGCTAAAAAATCGATCTTCAATAAATATATTTACTTCAACTGCTTCGTTAGATTGTACTGCTTGAGCAAGTGGTTTTCCAATAATGTCTGGGCAAGAAGTTCCTATTTCGCAGTTCCAATGAGCCAATAGAGATTCACTTACTTTATTAGCCTATTTAATTGTTCCTGAAAAAGAGATTCGAAGTATAGGATGGGGGTTTTCTGATGGAAATTTTGCTAAATCAGAAATTTCCTTATTCGCTTTAACTAAACCATCATGATGCTTTTGTACATCTTCGAAAGCTAGTTGACGCACTTTTAGCACTTGTAGCATTTCCGTCACTGGGTCGTGAACAGCAAAATCGGTTACTAATAAATTATATTTCTCTAAATCCTCAACCTTGGCCATCCAAGGCGAACCTACAAATAGAATTTGCTCTTGAATAATTAACATCTGCCCTCTTATCAGCAATTTTTGATTCTTCAGCTGTAGTTGAATAATAATTACCTGATTGGTATATTCAGCTATTGAATCATAAGTATTCTTTATGCTAAAGGAAGGGCGTATGAATCGAAAAGCATCGGTAAAATTATTGCCCACAAGTCCAGGGTAAAGTTTTAATAAACCCTTCCCTGCCTTAACAATTTGAAGTTTTGTTTCCATTCTAAAATAGAATGGAAACAATTTCTCAAGGTCATTATCCCCAATTCTGAACTCTTCTACCATTACTCTTCGAGTCTTCTACCAATGCACGCTACAAATTTCATGATCGAAACCTTCGCTTCTACTCTTTATTAAATCTATTGTAATTGCTGTTTCAAACATTTTTCCTAAACCTTGTAACAAACCTACGACAAAGTCTGCTAATCCCTCACGTTGTGAATAATAATGAAGCTGCAATGAATTTTCATCCACATTTGACACCCTAAATTCAGGAGGAGTGAGGTTCGGGTATATTAGCATTACCCTACTGTGAAAGTTAGGAAGATTTATAAGGAATTCCTTTAAATTCCCTCCCCCCGATTTCATCAATGACCCGTAATTTTTCATTCCTGTTTTTAATACCCAATACTCGCCAAAGGCAATAAGCACCTCAGACAGAGGAATACCCAACACATCTGCTGCTGCGCCTGCTAAATCGTAGGTCACCTTATCTTCATACGATTCGTTGTTAAAAAAAGTGTCAATATTAACCTTGCTTTTTTCTTTTACCTTCTGCCAAGTTTCTTCGCCAAATTGCTCTGTGACTAATCCTTGTATTGCTTGATTTACAATCCCATACATAACATCTATTTTTTAATTTATTACTTAATAGCTTTTGCAAGCATTACATTAATCTACTTTCCACTCTTTGCCTAATAGCCTCTCCTCCATGTTGATCTTTTAAAACAAAATCGACAGCTCTATACTTTTGATATTCTTCCAACAAGCCTTCATTTATTTTACTTGAAATAAAGAGAATTTTTGACTTTGAACTTGCTTCACGAAATTTCTTTAAGGCAGCATGCCCATTCATGTTCTTAGGGTTTATTGAATCGAGATAATAATCAAGTATAATAAGATCTGGTTGCTGATGAATAGCCTCTAAGCAGCTTTCAGCTGAATTAAATGTACTGATGTCTATGCCACTTATCGTGCCCAGCATTTCTTTCTGAATCTCCAAGTATATGAGGTCATCATCTACAATGAAAATCTACTTGTTTTTTTGAATATTCATAATCAATCATTTTGGTTTATAAAAATTAATGATCTTCTAAAACAAGGCCAAGTCAACTAATAACTAATAATCAAATACTTAACACAACAACAGTAAGCTGAAAAATTTTCCTATAGAGAATCCTTTCTCTATTTGAGAAAATTACACTTCTCCCCTTTTAATCATTTTATACAAAGTAGACTTACCGATATCTAACTTGCTTGCAACCAGAGAAATATCATCATTGTGCTTCTCTAAATAATGCCTTACGATTTTTGAGATGTAGCCCTTCAAGCTATTTTCTTCGGCAATAAAATCGGTAAATGAAGTAGATGTGTTAAAAGTAATATCGTCCACCTCAACACTTTCGCCTTCACTCATTACAATCGCTAATTCTGTCACTGCCTTTAACTCCCTAATATTTCCTGGATATGAATATTTGGAAAGATGAGACCTAGCCTCTTTCGAAAAAAATTTTTTCTTTTTTTTATTTTCTTTACAAAAAGTATCAGCAAAATACTTCGCCAGTATTAAAATATCTTCTTTTCGTTCTCTCAACGGAGGCAACTCTATAGGTAGGCCTAATAATCTAAAATACAAATCTTCTCTAAAATTTCCTTTCTTTACTTCATCTGCAAGATTTTTATGAGTGGCAACTAATAGCCTCACATCTATGCTTGCACTTTTATTATTACCAACACGTGTTATTTCTCTTTCTTGCAGTACACGTAACAACTTTGCTTGAATAGCCAAATCCATATCCGCAATTTCATCTAAAAAAATTGTTCCCTTATGGGCTTCTTCAAACTTGCCAATTCTTCTTGAATGAGCTCCAGTAAAAGCCCCTTTCTCATGACCAAATAATTCGCTCTCAATCAATTCCTTAGGAATAGCCGACATATTTACTGCAACAAAAGACTTTTTTTTCCTTGATGAATTGTAATGAATACACTTTGCAACAAGTTCTTTACCCGTACCGGTCTCCCCAGTTATAGAGACTGTTATATTATGATCACATGCTCTTTGCATTAACTTAAATACTCTCTGAATCCCTTGACTATTTCCCTTAATCGCGTCATTGAACTCATACTTTTTCCCGAGTTCTTCTTTCAAATGCTCCACTTCATTAATTAATTTGGATTTTTCGCGAACTCTAATAATTGTTTTCCATAGTCTATCCTTAGCGTCATCATCCTTTATCAAATAATCATCGACATTTTCCCATTTCAATAAATCTATAGCCACTTGAACCTCTTTTTGCCCTGAAAGAACAACAACAGGAATTTTGAGATTTAATTCCTGAAAATGCTTAAGTAAATCCTTACCATTCATATCAGGTAAAGAATAATCCATGCATATAACATCCGGTTTCTTATATAGGTTTTTTAAGCAATCCTCACCAGTTATATACTTTTCTATGATGTAATCAGGGTTCATTGATAAATGATATTCCAGAATTTCGGCATACCAAACATCATCTTCTAACAGGAATATTGTAAATGGCTTATTGGGCTGATTCATAAGATATTGTATTTATATTAGTAAATATAAGAAATTCTCTTGTTGAGACTTTTTTTTCTTTTGAGAAAAAAACAGGACACCTACAAAATTATAACATGCTAAAAATCAACACAAAAACATCGTGGCATAAATATCTCTATTCCATAATAAATAATAATACTATGATTACTAAAAAATTTACTCTTCGACTTTCTCTGTTTTTGATCTATTTTTCACTAAGTTCATTTTTAGGTGAGAAAATCTACTCACAAAATGTAACAATTAGCAGTACTGTTCCATCTTCTTTAACAGTTTGCCATACATCGGATACTTTTTACATCTCTATACTCAACGAAACAACAAATGAATTAAACACACCAAATATTACTATAAATCTGCCTGAAGGAATTGAATACATCCCGGGAACAATGAACGAATCAACTTCAAAATCTTTGCAAGAATTCAACATCTCAAATCTTGAGCAAGTCATTTTTTCTTCAAGCAATATTCCTGCAGGAGATAGCCTAAAATACAGCATAGAAATTCGAGCAAGCGTAGCTGCTGTTGACTATCTACTCTTAGGAAATGTTATCCGAAATCAGATAACGATAGCATACAGTTCAGGTTCTACAAGCGCTCAATCTAATTCCTACAACCTGCTTTATGCGGCACTAAACATAATTTCCATAAGTCCTGTTTCTAAGTCCCTATTTTCCGGAGAAACTTTTACAAGAGAAATCACTATTGTTAATGCAGGCTATGGAAGCTTATCGAGCTTTTACATCTCCGACATAAGAAACAACACTAGCTTAGATTTAATGAGTTCAAATATTGGTTTATTAAATACAAACAAAGACTCTATATTTCTGTCAGGAAACGACTTTAGTTCCATTGGAAATAATGACGCCTTTTTTGATTCAAACGAAAGCATTAGCATCATTCAAACCTTACAAGGAAATGGTTGTCAAAATGTAACAACAACTTCTGTTATTGAAGCTCATTGGGGATGCGACCTCGCACTCCGTTCTACAGCTAGCAGTTACGCTCACGGCACAATCACTTACAAAGAACCTAATTTAACTGTCTCTACCACCTCCTATATAGATCCTTGTTTTGGTGCAAATGTGGCAAGTGAACAACAGATTGTTTTTTCCAATACTGGCC
>JAESST010000320.1 GCA_016763995.1 Flavobacteriales bacterium
GATTTTAAAAATGTAGAAATACATCAAAACGTTGCCAACATATCAGAATTTATGCAGTCTGCAGATTTGGTTTTCACATCTGCAGGAAGAACAACATACGAATTAGCAATACTTGGAATTCCATCTATTGTTATGGCTCAAAATAGTAGAGAGATGACACATTTTTTTGCCACTGAGAAATATGGTTTTTTGAATCTCGGCCTTGGAGAAACTTTAGATGAAGATACAATTCTTGATGCCCTTATGACTGCTTTAAATCATTCTACTAGAGAGCAAATGCAAACTAAAATGCTGAAGCATGATTTAAAAAATGGAAAAAAGAGAGTGGTTGCTAAAATAAAACAATTAATCAATGAAGATGAAATTAGCTGATTTATTAGTACAAAGAAAGGCGGATCAATTCAGCTTGCAAAAGCCTTACATGATCGCTGAAGCTGGAGTGAACCATGAAGGTTCTATGGACCTAGCTAAAAGGCTGATCCAAGAAGCTGCCGAAGGAGGCGCACATGCTATTAAATTCCAAACATATAAAGCAGAAACGATTGCATCCAAAGAAAGCCCTTCTTATTGGGATACAAGCAAAGAAGCAACAAAAAGCCAGTTTGAGCTTTTTAAAAAATATGATAAATTTTGGAAAAGTGAATATGAGGCGCTAAAAAAATGTTGCGACGAATTTGATATCGAATTTCTTTCGACACCATTTGATGTTACTTCAGCAGACTTCCTAAATGACTTAATGGATGTATATAAAATATCTTCTTCAGACCTAAACAACCTCCCATTTGTTGAATATCTGTGTCAATTTGATAAGCCTATCTTGTTAAGTACAGGAGCATCTTATTTATGGGAGACTAAAAGGACTGTTGAGTTAATTGACAAACACAATATTCCCCTTTGTTTAATGCACTGTGTATTGAACTACCCTACCTTAAATGAGAATGCCAATCTAGGAATGATAAAAGACCTACAAAGGCATTTCCCTGATAAAGTTATTGGATATTCTGATCATACGTTACCAGAAGATATGCAAGTGTGTGTAAATGCAACTTTACTTGGCGCAGAAATTATCGAAAAACACTTTACGCACAATAAGACCTTACCAGGAAATGATCATTACCATGCCATGGATAAAGAGGACCTTTTAGTATACAATCAAAAAATTGAAAGCTTATTCAATGTATTGGGTAGTTTTGATAAGAAACCATTAGAAACTGAGTATATCTCAAGACAGAATGCAAGAAGAAGTCTTGTTGCAAAACGAGAGATTCCAAAAGGAACAATCATTTCTATGGACGATTTAACATGGAAACGACCTGCATCAGGCATTTCTCCTTCGGAGATCAAGCAAATCATAGGAAAAAAGAGCCTTAATAAAATCCCAGAAGACTCTGTATTAAAGAACTTTATGTTTGAATAATGAATTTAGCACAAAAAATAACTGGCACCATCCATAAAATTAGATATAACAATCCTTTTGTTAATGGTTATTACAAAAAAAAGAGAGAAGAGTTATTAAATAAAGAGTTCTTGGCCTCAGATGGTTATCATGAACTGATGACCCAACACTCTTCCTCTAATTTTATCTCCTTTAAGAATGACGCAGAAAAGCGTTCTCAAAACTTCATGTTTAGACATATGAAGTTTCATAAAATATTAGGTGGATGGCGTTGGAAAGTAATGTGGGAAAAAAGAGATTTATTAGTTAATACCATTTATAACCCTAATTTAAGAGGAATTGATTTTGGTGGAGCTAACGGACCAGTAAGTTTGCATACCGACATCGTTGACTTTGCATTAACGGATAGCTTTAATAGAAAAGTTAAGTACAACTCATTTGATTCATTAGATTTTCAAGCAGACTTTTTATACAGCTCCCATACTTTAGAGCATGTTCCGAATTTAGATGAAGTTTTCGAAATGATGAAAAAGAATCTCAAACCCGGAGCTAAACTCTTTTTACATGTTCCTGCATATACCTGTACTCGTTGGAGAAGTGGTGTTCATGAAAATAAAAAATTCAATGATCATGCTTGGACTTTTCATTTAGCTAATGATGTACCTCAAGGTGATATGATAAACCTTCATGCTTTCGATACTACCGTAGCAAATCATTTTACAATTGAATCTGCAGAGTATGTTGGAGATAATTCTATTTTTGTTGTTGCTAAGAATAACAAGAAATGAAAAAGAATTTACTAAATCAGGCTTTCATTGAGGAATTATTAATCCACGATAAAATTACAATCTTAGATGGAGGGGCTAGGGGTGAAATCTTTGCTCCATTTGATAAAATAACTAGTAACATTCTAAAAGTTATCAGGTTTGACGCAGATCCAAATGCCCAAATTATTGAAGATAAAAATGGAATAGTGGTCCCAAAAGGACTTTGGAATTCAAAAGAGAAACTCAAATTAAACTTAGCAGTTAGCCCGCATGCTTCATCATTATTCCAATTTAATACAAAACTTCAATCATACATTGATCCTTCAAAGCATTTAAGGAGCTTGGATAAAGTAGTCGAGGTAGAATGTATTAGTATCGATGAGTTCATTAAGGAATCTAGTATAGATTTTATAGATTTTATAAAGCTTGATGTACATGGAGCCGAATATGATGTATTATTAGGTGCTAAAAATGCGTTAAAAAATACGATTGGATTATTGATTGAAAGTTGGACAATACCAATTCATACCAATCAAAAAACAAGGGGAGCAACAGAAGATTATGTAAATAATAAAAATTTCTATTTGTTCGAAGAATTTGCCCAAGCCAAATGGGCTAGGTTAGACAAGTCACATTCAAAAAAACAGCCTATTGCTATTGATTCACTCTACTTTAAAGATCCATTGTTGGATAATAATTTAAAAAGCAAAATAGAAGCAATTAAACTAATTGGAATAACTGATTTGTTTAATCATACAGGGTTTGCCATTCAATTGAATGACTACTTCCATGAAATAAAGATGATTAATAATGATCTTCATAAACAGTGTAACATAATCCTTAAACAAAATTTCAAGGAAAGTCCTCTTGATAAAATAAAGCACAAACTGTTGCTAAAAATCGAAGATTATTTGAATGACTGTTCTTTTAAGTAAGGATTTATCATTTTTTCTAAAAAGTATCGTTTACAGCATAACAATGGGGGAATTAAAGAAAAAAATAATTAGAAATTTTAAAGATGGAACTGTTTTTACGAAGGGGATACCAACTGTAAAAAAGCGTATAATTAAAGCTATTTACAATAGTAATACCTTATACTTCTTAAACAGACATAGAAGAAGAACGAAAGCATATTTATCTTCTATTCCAACTATTGATTCTAACCATTATCAAGCAGGTAATTATTATTTAGACAAGAGAAATTCTCTAGATCAAAACTCTATAATCTATTCACTTGGAATATTAGATGATATTCGATTTGATCAATTCATCTCAGATAAAATTGGTTGCAATATATTTATGTTTGACCCGACTCCTAGTTCAATCGAGTTTATGTCAGCACAAAAGAATGAGAATTTCATATTCTTCCCACTTGGTGTCTGGACAGAAGAAAGTACACTAAAATTCTTCGAACCTAAACTTGGAGGGTCCTCCAGTGTTATTGAGTCCAACAACTATAAAACAGGAGACTACTTTAAGGCAAAATGTAATACTGTCAAGTATTTTATGGCATTAAATAAACACACTAATATTGACGTTTTTAAAGCCGATATAGAAGGTGCAGCCTTACCAATACTGGCGCAAATGATTGAACAGAAAATATTCCCTTCACAAATTGTTGTTGAATTTGAACGCCCTAAACAGAATCAAGATGAAATTGATTCCTTTTTTAATCAAATAGACTACATCAGGAAAAAACTTAAACAGGAAGGATTTCTAGAATACTTAATCCCAAGAACAATAGGAAAATACTATGCCATGGAATTTCTATTTATTAA
>JAESST010000321.1 GCA_016763995.1 Flavobacteriales bacterium
AGTTTTTGTTTCTCCATTTTTCAACATTCTTCGTTCTGCAGCACTAAACAATGTTTCGTAAGCAGAAATAGATAATCGTGCGGAGACTCCAGATTTTTCATCTACATACTCGCTTACTCTTGCTTCAAAAGAAATTTGTTCCAATAAATCTTTAAGGATTTCAGGAACAACAATGTTCTTGCTTTGTGAATCAGCGATCCTAGCCTCACTCATGGTTATTTCTTTAGCAAGTTCAATTGATTTTGGATAATGAGTCATGATTTGGCTTTGAATTCGATCTTTCAAAGGAGTAATAATCGAACCACGATTCGTATAATCTTCAGGATTAGCAGTAAATAAGAATTGTATATCTAATGGGAATCGCAATTGAAACCCTCGAATCTGAATGTCTCCTTCTTGTAGAATATTAAACAGGGCAACCTGAATTCTAGCTTGCAAATCTGGGAGTTCATTAATGACAAACAGACATCGATTCGCTCTTGGAATCAATCCAAAATGAATCACTCTCTCATCAGAATAATCCAATTTCATATTAGCTGCTTTAATAGGATCCACATCTCCTATCAAATCTGCTATAGAAACATCTGGAGTTGCTAATTTCTCTAAATATCTTTCATTTCTATGAATCCATACAATTGGTAAATCGTCCCCTTTCTCTGCCAATAAAGTCTTACCAAAATTTGAGATTGGGTCGAACGGATTATCGTTCACCTCGCTACCTTCAATAATTGGCATATATTCATCTAACAACTGAGTCATTAAACGAGCAATTCGAGTTTTTGCTTGGCCTCTTAATCCTAATAAATTAATACTGTGACGTGATAAGATGGCCCGTTCTATATTGGGAATAACAGTATCTTCATATCCATAGATCCCTTCAAAAACACTCTCTTGCTTTTGAATTTTTGAAATCAAGTTGTCTCTTAATTCATCCTTGATGCTTTTAACTTTGTATTCCGATTCTTTTAATCCTCCTAATGTCTTAATCTGCTGTAAATCCATCTCTTAAAATCTTTTTCTTTTGTATTTTTCGTAATCAGTAAATATAAAATTGCCCAATCCATTTAGATCTGAATAAAAGGCTTTTCCATGATTTGCTTCAGTAAATTCTTCCACAAACTTTTGTAGATAAGGATCCTTAGCAATCATAAAAGTGGTGATTGGAATATTCAGTTTTCTACATTGAATTCCAAGGTTTATAGTTCGATTCAATATCTTAGGATCTTGTCCCCAAGAATTTTGATAATACTCCCCGTTCTCTATTAAGCAAGTTGGTTTACCGTCGGTGATCATAAAAATTTGACGATTCGCATTCTTTCTTCTTCTCAACAAATCCATTGCAAGTTCTAAGCCTGCAACCGTATTTGTATGGTATGGACCAACCGATAAATATGGTAAGTCCTTTATTTTAATTTCCCAGGCATCATTACCAAACACTACAATATCCAAACTATCTTTTGGATACTTTGTCGTAATTAACTCTGCCAATGCCATTGCTACTTTTTTAGCTGGCGTAATTCTGTCTTCGCCATAAAGAATCATAGAGTGCGAAATATCAATCATTAAAACAGTTGACATTTGAGTGGTATGAAAGTTCTCGCTTACTTCTAAATCCTTTTCAGTTATTTGAAAATGATCTATTCCATTGTTAATCTGGGCATTTTTAAACGATTCTGTAAAAGCTATTTGATCAATACTATCGCCAAATTGAAAAGCTCTTCTATCCGAAATAGCCTCACTTCCTTTACCGATAAATGAGGTTTTGTGATTTCCTCTTCCAGCTTTTTTTAGTTTGCCAAAGATTTGCTCTAACGCCTTTTTACGAATCAACTGTTCCGATTTTTCACTTAGCTCAGTTTTATTAGCTTCTCCTTGTTTTATATATCGCTTCTCTTCCAGATCTCTCCTAAAATCCTCCAAGCTATACTCTTCATTTGTTAACCCATGTTCATCATCTAACTCCTTTAACCAGGCCATGCTTTCTTCAAAGTCTCCTGAAGTATGCGTCATTAATTCTAAAAAAATTTTCAATAAGCGTTCAAATGGTGTCTCATTTTTTTTCTCCTCCTGAAAATCTGTAAATCTAAATCCTATCATAATCTCGTATAGTAAAAGTAAACTAAGAACTTATTGTAAAGTTCTCAATTCCCATATTTGTCGTATCAACTATTGTTAAATATCCTTAATCCGGCTAGTTATACCTTATATTTGTTTCGAACGATGAAAAAAATTATCTCATTTTTAATCATTTCGCTTATTGTTTCAGTTTTGGGAATTGCACAAATAACAACTCTACCGCCCAAAGGAAAATCTGAGCATATGATCAAAAAGGCCCTCATTTTAGAAGATGAAAATTCTGAATTTCAGATCAATGACTTCTTATTGGAAACAAGCCCTTTTTCATTACAAGAATATCAAAGTAAAATCATACAACCCAAGTCGGATATTCCCTATATGGACTTCACAACTTCCAGTTTTTGGATCAAGTTAGAAGTCGAAAACATTGAGAATTCTGATAGAATTATTAGTATTGAATTAGCCAGACCATTAACAAACCAAGTAGAATTATTTGTTCTGAACCATGAAAATGAAATTACAGAACACTTTCTATCAGGTGATGATTACAAATTTGATAGCAGGCCGTATCAGTATAGAAAATTTATTTTCCCGGTTCAATTTCCACAAAATTCGAAGAGAACCTTATTAGTGAGAACCAAAAGTGATGGTGAAATTTTAAAGCTCACCATGAAATTCTGGGACAAGCAAAATCTAACGGAATTTGTTTCTAAAGAAAATTTTTTCCTTGGATTCTATTATGGATTTATTGCTCTAGTGGTTATTCTTTTTACTTTCTTTGGAATTGCACTAAAAGACAAGATTTACTTCTTCTTCGTAAGTTATGTCTTCATTATGGGAATGTTTCAACTCTCATTAGATGGTTTTTCATTTGAATATTTATGGCCCAACTCTATCTACTGGGCCAATCATTCAATATTGGTTTTTGCCGCAATTTCTATGTTATCCTTGTTAGCTTATGCCAATCAATTTTTAGAATTTTATGAGGAGAAAAAGTGGTTTATAAATACCTATCGTTTTTTCTTTAGTATCGTATTTCTTTGTTTGATTACTAGTTTCTCCACAGGCAATTTATATGAATGGAGCTATCCTATATTAAATGGGGTCTCATTTATCATTACTACTTTCTTTTTCGTTGGAATTTATCTCAAATACAAGTCAGGTCATAAACCCGGAATTGAAATTACCTTTGCTTTTGCGTTCTTATGGATGGGAGCCATATTCTTTATTCTAAGCAATGTAAATATCATTGAAAGTGAATTTCTTGCATCTAATTCTTTGAAACTAGCTTCCGCAGTTGAAATTGCTTTTCTTTCTATCTCACTAGCCTCGAGGTATCGCTTAACTCAAGATCAAAAACTAGAGGCTGAAAGAAAATCAGTAGAGCGATTGGAACAAATCAATCAATTGCAAAATAATCAAACTGAAACCTTAGAAAGAGAAGTAAAGTTAAGGACACAGGAGATCGTTCAACAAAAGAATATACTAGAAAATCAGAATAAAGAGATTATTCAAAGTATTACCTATGCTCAAAGATTACAAGAAGCTATTCTTCCTTCAAAAAAGCTAATGGAAGCTCTCTTTGTTGAAAATGCCATTTTTTTCCGCCCAAAAGATATTGTTTCAGGTGATTTCTATTGGTTAGAACTTACAGAAGCTTACGTTTACTTTGCAGTTGCAGATTGCACAGGACATGGTGTTCCCGGCGCAATGGTAAGTGTGGTTGGATACAATGCCCTGAACAGGTGTATTAATGAAATGAAACTAACTGAGCCTGGAAAGATATTAGATCGATTGACCGATTTAGTAGAACACACTTTTTCGAAAGATGATAATGAAGTGAGCGATGGAATGGATATTTGTCTATGCCGTTGGGACTATAAAAATGAATTAAAATATTCAGGCGCCTATAATTCCCTTTATGTTATTAAAAATGGTGCACTTGAAGAGCTGAAAGCTAATCGTCAACCGATAGGGAAGTTTATTAAAAGAGAATCTTTCAACACGCAAACAATTCATGTTGATAATGGAGATGCTATTTTTTTGTTTACCGATGGCTTTATCGATCAATTTGGTGGAAAAAAAGGAAAAAAATTAAAATCTACTGCCTTTAAAAATATTCTGCAAAACGCTCATAAAAACAAGATGGATCAATTTGAAGAAACCTTAGAAAGTGAGTTCACGGCATGGAAAGGTAAAGAAGAGCAAATTGATGATGTATGTGTCATGACTGTTAAGTTTTAAAGGATTGCAGTTCATTACAGTATTCTAATATACTAATCGAATAGCTTTCGCAAGATTGTTTTTTAACATTGTATTGACTTTTATCGATAATTATAACACTAACGAGGAAGTGCTTTTGGCGCTTTGATTGCAATAATCTTATTATTAGCTTCTCATTTTACAAGTAAATAACTCAATTTTAAATAGTTTGTAAAATTTTTATTTTGTCCAAAGTTGCTTATCTTGCGATCCAGTAATCCAACCAATTATGTCAGAAAAAGTAGAATTTACCATGGAATTTGTTGTTAAAGCTTCACCAAAGATGCTTTACAAATTTCTTTCCACTCCTTCAGGACTTTCAGAATGGTTTGCAGACAACGTAAACTCTAGAGGGAAAAAGTTTTCTTTCTTCTGGGAGCAATCTGAAGAAGTAGCCTTTTTAGTTAATAAAAAAGCAGACAAACACATTCGCTTTCGTTGGGAAGAAGAAGAAGATGAAAATGCTTTTTTTGAGTTTAAACTTGAAATTGACGACCTAACAAATGATGTTTCTTTAATCATTACTGATTTTGCAGAAGAAGATGAAATTGAAGAGGCCCAATTATTATGGGAAAGTCAAATTAATAGTCTCCTTCACGCAATTGGTTCATAAAACAATAAATAACCTTTCTTAACGCTTAACAAGCAAAAGAGACTTGAAGACTTCCTCTAAATTCATATTAAAATCTTTTGCGTCGCCTTTTATGGCGACTTTTTTCATTTCCATTTTTGTATTATTAATGCAGTTTCTTTGGAAATACATCGACGATTTAGTCGGTAAAGGAGTTGACTTTTTAGTTTTTGCAAAACTACTATTCTATGTCTCTGCAAGCCTAGTCCCTATGGCTTTGCCTCTAGCAATTCTATTATCCTCCTTAATGACCTTTGGGAACTTAGGAGAGCATTACGAATTAGTTGCATTTAAATCTGCCGGTATTTCTTTAAAGCGAGTTTTAAAACCTTTAGCTATTGTTGTTTTCTTATTAAGCATAGTAGCATTCCTTTTCTCTAACTATTGGTTACCCGTGGCTAATCTTAAAAGTAAATCTCTACTTTACGATATCAAACAACAAAAACCAACTATGGACATTCAAGCAGGAATGTTTTCAAACGATCTCGATGGAATCACTATTCGAGTTAAGGAGAAAAAAATTATTGATGATGTTGAGCACTTGTACGATGTCTTAATTTATGATCATAAAGATGGTATTGGGAATAGAAAAGTAACAAAGGCAGAAGAAGGAATCATGACGATTACTCCTGACAAACACTTTCTTGAGTTCAGGCTTTTTAATGGTACTAGTTATGAAGATGATAAAAATGGACATATCAAGAAGAATTATCCTCTAAAACGCACTAAATTCAAAGAATACTTAATTAGATCCGACTTATCACAATTCAACCTAAATCGTACGGATGAAAATTTGTTTAAGAGCAACTACAAAATGCTAAACTTAAGCCAATTAGAGTCTCAAATAGATACCCTTCGTAAAGTCAGAGATACTCATTTTGATGCCTTTAAAACAGGTTTAAAAAGTAGTTCCTTTCTCTATTCAAAGCTCAATGAAAACACATTTAAGCAAGCACGAATAAAACGGCCTATCGATTTTGATTCGCTTACAGCTAGTTTTGACAAAAATCGGAAAACACAAATTCTAAGTACAGCCGCCAACTTAAGCAGAAATTCAAAGTCAAGGCTCCATAGTATTGTAAATGACATGTATAGTCGCAATAAGTTCATTCACTCTCATGAGATCCAATGGCATAAAAAACTAACACTTCCCTTTGCTTGTATTATCCTTTTCTTGATTGGAGCTCCATTAGGAGCCATCATTAGAAAAGGGGGCTTAGGAATGCCTATTGTTATTTCTGTAGTATTTTTCTTACTGTTTCATATTTTAAGTATTACAGGTGAAAAAATGGCAAAAGAGGGAGCCCTGCCTTCTGTAGAAGGAATGTGGATGGCATCGGCTATTTTACTACCCATCGGATTGTTTTTCACCTATAAGGCAACCAGTGACTCAGCATTGTTTAGGTTTGATGCATATTTCAACATAATCAGATCCATCTTCAAGAAAAAAGAGGAAGTTGAGAAATGAGAATAGGAATTCTGCTTTCCCGATTCCCTTATCCGCTAGAAAAAGGAGATAAACTAAGAGCATTTCATCAGATTAGGGAATTATCAAAGACCAATCAAATTTTCTTGTGTGCAATCAGTGACCAAAAAGTAGATCAAAAAAGTATTGATCAACTTAAACCGTATTGCGAAGAAATAAAAATTATACGATTAAGCAAACCCATTATCTTATGGAATTTATTATTCGGACTTTTCTTTTCTAAACTACCATTACAAGTAGCCTACTTCTACAAAAAAAGTGCACGAAAAGAGCTTGTTAATTTCTTTGTAAATCATAAAGTCGATCATATTTTTTGTCAATTGATTAGAGTTAGCGAATACCTTAAAGATTTAAAGAGTATTCCTAAAACCATAGACTATATGGATGTGCTTTCCAAAGGAATGGAACGTAGAATTGAAAAAGCTTCTCCCCTTTTAAAACCATTGATTAGAATTGAAACGAAGCGTTTAAAAAAATACGAACACTTTATTTTTACTGCTTTCCAACACCAAACAATTATTTCGGAACAAGATAGAGATTTGATTATTCATGGAAACAATCATGAAATTGAAATCATCCGAAATGGTGTTGATCAAGAGTTCTTCTCTCCTAGAGACGTGGATAAAAAGTATGATTTAGTATTTACAGGAAATATGTCCTATCCTCCAAATGTTGATGGCGTAAGTTTCTTGGTAGAAAAAATATTGCCTGTTATTTGGGAAGATAATCCAAACATTAAATTGGTTATTGCAGGTGCAAATCCTAATTCAAGAGTCCAAAAATTGGCGCAAGAAAAGGTTATTGTCACAGGGTGGGTAGATGACATCAGAGAGTATTACGCAAGTGCTAGAATATTTATTGCTCCAATGCAAATTGGAACAGGACTTCAGAATAAGCTACTGGAAGCAATGGCGATGAAAATACCTTGTATCACTTCCCCTTTAGCTAATAATGCCCTTAAAGCTACTCACGAAGAAAATATCTTAATTGCTGAACACATTTCTGACTATGTAGTTGAAATTCAACGTTTATTAAACGATCAGTCGTTTGCTAATCGGATAGCTCAGAACGGCTTTGATTTTGTTGGTGATAAGTATAACTGGAATTCAACGACAAAACAATTAGAAAATCTATTTTTGAAATCATGATGGAATTACAAGCAACAATAGAATCTGCATGGGAAAACCGAGAGCTTTTGAATGAGAGCGGAACAGTTAAAGCAATTGAAAGAGTAATTGCTTTAATCGATTCAGGTGAATTAAGATGTGCCGAACCTATAAAAGACGGATGGCAAGTAAACGAATGGGTTAAAAAAGCTGTTGTCCTCTATTTCCCAATTCGAAAGATGGAAACAATTGAAGTTGGCCCGTTTGAATTTCACGATAAAATGGCCTTAAAATCTGATTACGCGAAAAAAGGGATTAGAGTTGTTCCCCACGCCATCGCCCGTTATGGAGCTTATGTTTCGAAGGGTGTAATTATGATGCCTTCTTACATCAACATTGGAGCCTATGTAGATGAAGGGACTATGGTTGATACTTGGGCTACAGTGGGAAGTTGCGCACAAATTGGTAAAAATGTCCATCTAAGTGGAGGAGTTGGAATTGGAGGCGTTTTAGAACCTTTACAAGCATCTCCTGTGATTATTGAAGATGGATGTTTTATAGGATCAAGGTGTATTGTTGTAGAAGGAGTTAGAGTAGAGAAAGAGGCAGTGCTTGGAGCAAATGTAGTATTAACAAAATCTACAAAAATCATTGACGTCAGTGGAGATTCACCTATAGAGTATAGAGGAACCGTTCCCTCAAGATCTGTTGTTATTCCAGGTTCATACACAAAAAAATTCCCTGCAGGAGAATATCAAGTTCCCTGTGCTATAATCATCGGTAAAAGAAAAGAAAGTACTAACTTGAAAACCTCTTTAAACAATGTATTGAGAGATTTTGAGGTAGCTGTTTAATAGTATTCAATGGAACATTTTTTAATCATACAAACTGCTTTTATTGGAGATGTTATTCTATCGACTCCCGTTATTGAGAAGTTAAGTGCATTTTATCCGGATGCTAAGATTGATTTTTTAGTACGAAAAGGAAATGAAGGCTTATTAGAAAACCACCCAAAGCTAAATAAAGTATTGATTTGGAGAAAAAACAAAGCAAAGTACCGCTCATTACTTCAGGTTAGTCGATTAATTCGTTCCAGAGAATACGATTGTGTCATTAATGTTCAGCGCTTTTTTGCTTCAGGTCTAATTACTGCATTCTCGGGAGCAAAATTAAAAATAGGCTTTGCTAAAAACCCACTATCTTTCTTATATAACAGAAAAATTGGACATCGTTTAATTGGTCAACATGAAACGAGTAGAAACTTATCATTGGTAAGAGAAATTACAGACGATAAATATGTTCGACCAAAACTTTATCCTTCCAAAGAGAATTATGAATCTATTTCACAATATCAGCAAGACCACTATCTTTGTTTTGCACCTACTTCAGTTTGGGCAACCAAACAGTTTCCAAGTTTAAAATGGGTTGAATTAATTCTTTCTCAGGATGAGAACTGGAAAATCTATCTACTAGGTGGCCCAGCTGATGCATCAGAATGCCAAGAGATTATAGAAATGTGCGGTAGAGACCGTGTAGAAAACTTGGCTGGAAAGCTTAGTTTTTTAGAATCTGCAGCTTTAATGGAAAAGGCAACAATGAATTACGTCAATGACTCCGCTCCTATGCACATGGCTTCTTCAGTAAATGCTCCTACTAACGCAGTATTTTGTTCGACCATTCCTTCCTTCGGTTTTGGCCCTTTATCTATCAATGCAAAAGTGATTGAAACTGAAAAGGAATTAAATTGCCGCCCTTGTGGATTACATGGAAAAAAATCTTGCCCATTAGGACATTTCGAATGTGCTTATACCATTCAGAAAGATCAGTTTTATCGTCCTAATTATCCCGAAATAGAAGAAGCTTAGCCCTCACTTCTCTCAGCCTTCAACTTTTCAATTCTTTTTCCGTCGAAAAGTTCATACTTTCTGAACTGACAATCTAGTTTTCCATTCATTAATGGAATTTTCTTAGAAGCTTTTAGTCCTATATTTTTAAAAGATTCTTCATCAGAAGCAATAATCCAAGCTTCCCAACCTGAATATTCATGTTTCAAAGTAGATCCTATCTTTTCAAAAAAGTCAGGCAAACCTTCCTGTAATTCCAAACGCTCTCCATAAGGTGGATTCATAATAATACATCCTTTATCTGAAGGTGGTTTTGATTTAAAAAAATCTGCTTGTTCTAACAAAATACTCTTTCTCATGTTAGATGAATTAATATTCATACGTGCAGAACGAATATTATTCGAATTCAATTCGTGAGCATAAATATTAACTTTCAAAGGTTTATATTTTTCTTTAGCTTCTCCAAGTACTTTAGAAAGAAGGCTAACATTATAACTCTTCCAGCCTTCGAACGCAAAATTCACACGATTCAGATTAGGTGGTATATTACAGGCAATTAAAGCTGCTTCAATAGCAATAGTTCCAGTTCCAGTCATCGGGTCTAATAGATCCACTTCTCCTCTCCAACCACTTTTCAAGATCATT
The DNA here is from genome assembly GCA_016763995.1 of Flavobacteriales bacterium. Lineage (GTDB taxonomy): Bacteria > Bacteroidota > Bacteroidia > Flavobacteriales_E > Vicingaceae > NORP294. The sequence continues at coordinate 10,051 of JAESST010000321.1, forward strand.
CCGGCTGCTAAACATTCATTTATTGGAGCCAAATGTTGCTGTATTCTATATCCTCTTTTGAAAAGAGGTGTTCCACTACTGTCTAAAGAGATAGTAATGTTTCTATCATTAATGTGTAAATGAATTCTAACATCCGGATCATAACGTTCTACATTTGGGCGTTTCAATTGTTGTGCTCTAAAACGATCTACAATTGCATCTTTTATCCTTAATGAAGCAAATTGACTGTGAGTAAAATGCTCCGAGTTAACTGCTGAATCAATAGAAAATGTTTTTTCCTCAGAAAAGATACTTTCCCAAGGTAATTTCATGGCTCTTTTGTATAACTCATCATCATTCTTAGCTGTATAATGATAAATTGGTTTCAATACTTTTAGAGCAGTTCTTAACCAAATGTTGGCCGCATATAATAATTCTAGATCCCCCTTAAACATTACTGCTCTTCGCTGAATTCTAATGTCTTTTGCTCCTAAGTCAATTAATTCTTGTTCTAATTCAGGCTCCATGTTTTGCATACAAGTAGCCACCATTTCAAACTCTTCTTCATGAATTACATTAATTGGATCAACTTCTTCCTCAGAAACTGGCATCTCTTCTCGCTTCTTGAATTCACGTTTTATAGGTTTAACGTCTGAAGCGTCTCCTCTTTTTTGAATTTTTAAGCGTTTTAATATAGAGGATTCTCCAGGCTTGTTTTCTTTCTCTTCTGACATGATGCAAAGTTACATAAAGCAAGTAGCCTATTCAATTTAACTTGTTCATAAAGTATTCATGTATTCAACTTAGGAGTTCTACATTTTACTTTCTTTGAAAAAACATTCACCCATGACCTTAGCAGCGCTCGACTGGATTATTATTATAGCCTACCTAATTTTAGCTTTAGGGATTGGATTTTTTTATAAAAACCAAGCAAGTAAGAGCTTAAGCGACTTCTTTTTAGGAGGTCGTAACCTACCTTGGTACATCGCAGGAATTTCGATGGTTGCGACTACCTTTGCAGCTGATACACCACTTTGGGTCACCGAAAAAATTGCACAACATGGTATATCGGGGAACTAGTTATGGTGGAACATGCTGATTGGAGGAATGCTCACTACTTTTTTCTTTGCAAAACTATGGCGTAGAGCGGAAATTGTTACTGAATTAGAGTTTATTGAATTGAGATACAGCGGGAAACCTGCCGCTTTCTTAAGAGGTTTTAAATCTTTGTATATGGGGATTTTCCTAAATGCAGTAATTATTGGTTGGGTAAATACAGCATTAGCCTCTATTCTAAAGATATTTTTTGATATCCCGGATGATATGATCATTTGGGTTATTGCGGGATCTATGGTATTTGTTGCAATCTATTCTTCTTTATCAGGCCTAATGGGAGTTGCCATGACAGATTTGGTTCAGTTTTTTATTGCAATGATAGGCTGTATTATATTGGCAGTGGTAGTTTTAAATACAGAAGAAATTGGAGGTATTACAGGGCTAAAAGAACAATTACCTGCATGGAGATTCAACTTTTTTCCTACCATCAATTCAGGTTCTGTTGCTAACGATATTGGAGTATATAGTGTTACTATTGGTGCATTCCTAACCTTTGGTTTAGTGCAATGGTGGGCAAGTTGGTACCCAGGTGCTGAGCCTGGCGGTGGCGGATATATCGCACAAAGGATGATGAGCGCAAAGGATGAGAAAAATGCTATTTATGCCACCTTATTTTTTCAAATAGCACACTATTGTTTACGTCCATGGCCTTGGATTATTGTAGGACTTTGTGCCCTTGTTTTATATCCAGATTTAAGTATTGAAGATTCAGGACAAGGATTTGTATTAGCCATGAGAGATCACCTTCCAGTTGGATTAAAGGGATTATTACTTGTTGCTTTCTTATCTGCTTATATGAGTACGATTTCAACTCAATTAAACTGGGGAGCAAGTTATTTAACCAACGATTTATACAAACGTTTCTTAAAGAAAAAGAAAGAAGATGAAACAGAGGAAGAAGAGCAGAAAGATTATGTGAAGAAAGCACGTCTTTTCACAGTGTTAATAATGCTTATTGCATTATTTGCTACAACTCAAATTAAAAGTATTGATGGTGCAGCTACTTTTTTAATTGAATGTGGTGCAGGGCTCGGAATGGTATTAATTTTAAGATGGTATTGGCATAAAATTAATGCTTGGAGTGAAATTGTTGCTAGTCTCGCTCCGTTTATTGGATATGGTTTAGCCAACTTCGTTTTCTCCTTTGAGTATCCATTCAATTTTCTATTTACAGTTTCATTTAGTACTATTTGTTGGTTGATTGCTACCTTTATTACTCCACCAACAGAAGAAAGTACATTACAACATTTCTACGATAAAGTAAAGCCTGATGGGGGATGGAAGAAATACAGATCAAGTAATGGAATAAAAAGCAATTTAACCCCTCTATTTATATGTTGGTTCAGCTCTATTGTAATGGTGTATTCTATTCTGTTTTTTATTGGAGACCTAATTTTTCAAAACTATTCAAGTTCGCTTATTGAGTTAGCAATTGCCCTAGCTTCATTTTTATTATTAAGATTTCAGCTGAAAAGAACTCGAATTTTTGAGATTTAATTATCTTTACGGCCATTGAAAATATAGTTTACTCATTTACAGTCCCCAAATGTTGAAATCAAACATCTTAAAATCAAAAACAACACTTAAAAACATTGGTTTAGCAACCGTTGTTTCTATGATGTTATTTTCTTGTACGGAAGAATCCAAAAGAGGGAATAAAGCAGATACTACTAAAGAATCAAAAAAAGAAGAAAAGAAAAACTCTAACTTATTTGAAATAAGTGGTAAGGTTTTCAGTATCCCCTCTCCTATCCAAACGGCTTTTATGCTAAAAAATACCGGAGCGGCTTATTCTTCTGAATTGTTAAACTCTACAGCTTCGGTAGCAAGCTATTCTACTACGGACAGAAAAGCATTAAATCTTGGAATCTTTGGTGCTGATATGGGATATGCAACTATCTATGATCAAACACAAGATGCAATTTCTTACATGGCAGTAACGAAGAGACTTTCTTCAGAATTAGGTATTACTAACATTTTCAATGAAGACATGCTGACCAGATTTGAGGCTAATCTAGGAGATCAGGATTCACTTTTAGCCTTAGTGTCTGACGCTTTTAAGTCAGTTGATAGCTACTTAAAAACAAATAAACAAGAGGATATTAGTGTAATGATATTAGCAGGCGGATGGATTGAGACCTTACATTTTGCAACTAACCTAGCAAAAACGAATGACGACCCTGCCATTAAAAATAGAATTGGTGAGCAAAAAATTACAATTAAAAATCTAATTAACTTGCTTTTGCCATATCAGGAAAAACCTGCCATTGCAACTGTAATGAATAAATTAAATGAATTAAAAGATATCTATAACGGCATAGAGTTTAAATATACTTTTAAAGAACCAACAACAGATCCTGAAACAAAAACCACTACTATTAATAGTGTTTTGGAAGTTTCTATGACAGCTGAGCAGCTTCAAGAAATTACTATTAAAGTTGAAGAAATTAGAAATAGCGTTATTAAATAATTACAATGATGAAAAAGATATTTTTTAGATATACATTTTTAATTTCCATCCTACTTTTAGGTTCTTTCGGAGCAAAAGCTCAATGTGATTCGATTGCAAGTATTTGCAGCCAAAACTTCACTAAAGATTACTTATCAGATGGTCAGCAATACAGAGCATTATTAATAGAAGATCAAACAGCAGAATTCCATTTGACACTTTATGGTCAAAGTACATATAGATTTGGAGCATGTAGTGGATTAAATGCTGGAAACTTAATCTTTCGTGTTTATGACTCAGAAAGAAATGAAATCTTTTCAAATACTGATTACGCTAATGCCCCATATTGGGACTTTAAAGTACAATCAACCTTAGATATTATTGTTGAAGCAAACCTTAATGAAGATGAATTAAGCTCAGGTTGTGCCGTTCTTTTGGTCGGTTTTAAGCCTTGATAATTGCTTAATAAAATATTGAAAGCAGGATGCAGAGCATCCTGCTTTTTTTTTGTTATTTTCATCATCCTATTTCTTGAAGCCTATTTACACTAATCAATGAGTGAAAAAATATTAAAAGCTCTCATGCAACTATTTGCCATTGTGGCAAATGTTGGAAGGGACGATAGCAACACAAAAGATTTTGTATCTCAATTCTTAAACGAGCAATTGAACCAAGATCTAGTAAATGAATACCTTTTTGTTTATAATAAGTTCTACAATGAACAAAATAAAAAGAGAGAAGGCGCAAAAGCAAGAAAAAGAACCTCATTAAATTCCGTTAAAATCTTAAAGATTTGTGCGGAGATTAATAAAGAACTAACACAAAAGCAGAAAGTATATGTTCTAGTACAGTTGTTAGAGTTCATATTTCTCAACAATAACGATACAGAACAAGCAATGGAATTTGTTGAAACAGTCGCTGACTCTTTCAATATTCATTCCGATGAATACAAATTAATTAAAGATTTCATAAGCTCTCCACGAGAAAGCATCCTAAAGTCTGACTCTCTATTACTGGTCAATAACCATGATAAATCTGATGGAGATCATAAACACATTCGCTCAGAAGGATTAGATGGACAAGCTAGAATTATAAATATAAATAGCGTTAACATGCTATTTATGAAGTATTTTGGAAAAACAGAGCTTCAACTGAATAGCCAATTAATTAAAGCTTCTAAATCTTACGTTCTTACACAAGGTTCTTCATTAAGAGGTTCGAAAGTATCTCCCATTTATTATAGTGATATCATTAGTCGCTTTTTAAGTGACCTAGGTATTGAGAAAACAACGTTCTCAGTTGAAAGAATTACCTATAAATTTAAAAATGGGAACATAGGTTTACACCCTATGAATTATCAAGAAGAATCAGGAAATCTGATAGGGATTATGGGCGCTAGTGGAGCAGGAAAATCTACTTTGCTGAATGTTCTAAACGGAAACTACAAACCTTCTACTGGAGCAGTTAAAATTAACGGTTTTGATATTCACGATCCTGTAAATAAAGATAAAATAGAAGGTGTAATTGGATATGTTTCTCAAGATGACTTATTGATTGAAGAGCTCACTGTTTTTCAAAATATCTTCTACAATGCTAAATTGTGTTTTGGAAATATTTCAGAGAAGCAAATTATTCGACTGACATTAAAGGTTTTAAATAGCCTTGGATTGAATGAAATAAGAAGTTTAAAAGTAGGAAGCCCTTTAGAAAAAACCATTAGCGGAGGGCAAAGAAAACGTGTAAACATTGCATTAGAATTAATTCGTGAGCCTTCCATCATGTTTGTTGATGAACCTACTTCAGGTTTATCTTCTCGAGATTCAGAAAATATTATGGATCTCTTGAAGGAACTATCGCTTCGAGGAAAGTTGATTTTTGTTGTTATTCATCAACCTTCATCCGAGATCTTCAAAATGTTCGATAAACTGGTGATTCTTGATACCGGAGGATATCTAATTTACAACGGAAACCCAGTTGATGGCATTGTTTACTTTAAGGAATTAATGCAGCAGGCAGATGCAGCAGAAAGTGAATGTTCTCGTTGTGGAAATGTTACCCCAGAACAGATCTTTAACATTATTGAATCGAAAATCCTAGATGAATATGGTAATCAAACGGAAAAACGCCGAATGAACCCAAAAGACTGGTACAAAATTTATAAAGAAAAGCTTAAAGCCAAACAAAAGGTGAAAGAGGGTGAAAATACAAAACCACCTCTTATCAGTTTGAAGATCCCGAATGCTTTCAACCAGTTTAAAGTATTCATCACACGAGACATTCTATCTAAGTTGACCAATAAGCAATACATGTTGATCAATTTCTTAGAAGCTCCGGTACTGGCCTTTATTTTAGCTTTTATCATAAGATATTCGAACACTGATCAAGCAGAAAGTACAGGTTATATCTTTAGGTCAAACGAAAACCTTACTGCTTATATTTTTATGAGCGTTATTGTTGCTTTATTTCTAGGGCTAACAGTTGCCGCAGAAGAAATAATTAGAGATAGAAAAATTCTAAAACGAGAGAAATTTCTGAATTTAAGTAAAGGAAGTTACCTCTTTTCAAAGATATTCATCATGTTTGCTGTTTCAGCTATACAAATTCTAACTTTTGTTTTGGTTGGGAATAGTATACTCGGAATACAGGGGATGTACCTGGAATACTGGCTAATTCTTTTCTCAGCTGCTTGTTTTGCCAACATGTTGGGCTTAAACATTTCTTCTAGTTTCGATTCAGCCGTTACCATTTACATTCTTATTCCATTTCTGGTAATACCACAGTTAATTTTGAGTGGGGTAATCGTAAAATTTGAAAACCTAAATCCATCTATTACAATACAAGATAAAGTTCCATTCGCAGGGGAAATTATGGTTTCAAAGTGGTCATTCGAAGCCCTTGCAGTAAATCAATTTAAGGAGAATAAGTTTAATAAAGACTTTTTCTACATAGACAAAGACATTAAAACAGTCAGCTTTAGAAAAAATTTCTGGTTAACTAGGTTAAAAGATCGCTTAAACTTTTTGAACAGAGAATTAAATAATGATGCCGAAGCTGATGCAATCGCGAACGGCACAAAATTATTATATAATGAAATCTCTAAGGAGAACCGTAGAAATGAAGATATCCAATTTGAAAACATTGAATCAATAGATACCGAAAAGCCCTCTAAAGAAGCTCTTTCTGAAGTATCAGATTACTTCTCAGAATTAAATTCGTACTATATTAAACAGTATAGTGAATTCAATGATGAAAAAGATCAATTAATAATAGAATTAAACAACACTGAAGAAAAGAAAGCTGCCTTTATTCAAAAGAAAAATGATTACACCAACGAATCTTTAGAGTCTTTACTTACCAATAAGAATGATTTAAATAAGATTATTGAGTGGAATAATGAATTAATTCAACGAGCTGATCCTGTTTACAAAGACCCAGAAGGATTTAGATCCCACTTTTTAGCTTCTTCCAAGAAACTATTTGGACATTACATCACTACATTTTCAGCTAACTTAATGGTTATTTGGCTATTCAGTATTTCCTTAGCAATTACTTTATACTTTGACGTTCTCAGAAAAATAATTGTTGGTTTAGGAAAACTTTTTAAGAAGGAAAAATATTAAGAGAAGGAATGAGGTACTTATTCTTATCGCTGCTTTTTATATACCATTCTCTAAGTGCTCAAAACTATAATTCATGTGTAAAGTCATCTAATTTTCACATTGTTGTATTGGGTAGCTCTACAGCTGCAGGAGCAGGCCCTTCTTCTCAAGACAGCAGCTGGGTTAACAGATACAGAAAACATATCCAAACAATTAACATCCAAAATCAAGTTAGTAATCTAGGAGTTGGAGGGACAACTACCTACAATATTATGCCTGATTGGTACACTTCTCCCACAGGAAAACCAAGTAGGGATTCAACAAAAAACATTTCAGAAGCGATTCGACTAGGAGCAGATGCAATCATTGTTAACATGCCTTCAAATGATGCGGCAAGAGGTTATACTGCACTTGAGCAAATGAATAATTTCCAACTATTAAAGGCAGTTGCAGATAGCTTCAATATTAAAATTTGGGTTTGTACTACTCAACCTAGAAACGGGTTTAATTCAATCAGACAGCAAATTCAATTAGACACTAGAGATTCAATAATAGCTTTTTTTGGAATAAATTCCATCGAATTTTGGAGTGGTTTTGCAAATGCAACAAATGGAATTGACACCTTATATGATTCTGGAGATGGCGTACATATGAATGATACTGCTCATGGGATTCTTTGTAAAAGAGTAATTAATAAGCTTATCCCTAATGAACTATCAGACACTTTAAGCTATATAGACATATCTGTTAAAGAAATTCTATTTCATCAGAGTTCCTGCGGAGATAGTTTAGACAAGATTTCAATTATTGTTTCAAACATTGGGCAAACAAGCTCCGCTCCTATCTCAGTCAACTTTGAACTAAAGAATTTAATCAGCTCTACTTTTATTAGATCTAATCAAAACATTTCATTGGGGATAAGCAGTTGTTCTTCAGATACACTACTCTTTTCCATTAATAGTTATAGAGGTGGTACTTTTGAAATTAGAGCTTTTATTGATTCAATTGATGTTAACCCTAACAATGATAGTTCTACTATTTATTCTCTTACTAGAATTGGTCATCCTGACATTTCTATCACAGATGATTATTATTGTCCAAATGATAGTGCCTTTTTAACAGCAATATCATTAATAGGCGATACAATTGTATGGTATGACTCCTTGAATGCGATTAGCCCGATTCACATAGGAAGCACCTATTCTTTTTTACCAAATAATCTCTCTTCAACTTTTTTTGCCCAAGCAGTAAGTGGGCCATTACATTTTAAAGAAATATTTGATTTAATTCAAAGCACTGGAATCAATTGGAATGGCTATATGCTTGATATGATTGCTAACGATTCTATTATTTTAGATAGTATCACTATTCCGATTAACACTCCTGGGAATCCTAAAGTTATTACCTATTATCGCTATGGTAGTCACAAAGGTTCAGAAAATATGGCTCAGAATTGGACTTACTGGGGCATAGATAGTTCAATTATTATTAATTCAGGAGATTTAGCTCATTTGAATTACCCTGAACTTCGATTAACTCCAAATGATACTCTTGCTATTTATTTACATCTTCAAAATCAAAATTCAAGCTTATCCTACAAATGGATGTCATCTGCAAACATTCGCTCTGACTCCAAATTATCAGTATACAGCGGTACTGGAGTAAGCCACACTTTTGGAACTACTTACTACCCAAGAAATTTTAGTGGTAAAATACATTATCACCATGGCTTCAACCCTAAAGGTGACTGCCAATCTGCTCGTATTGCTGTAAACGCTACTGAGAATCAAGCATATTTAGATCTTGGTAACGATACTATTCTAAATGGGAAAGATAGTTTATACCTTAATCTTCCTAACTCTTTCAAGCATCCAATTTGGAGCAATGGAGACACTAGCAGGCAAATCTTAGTGAATGTTTCTAACTTTGGAATTGGACTGCATTTGATCAGTGTAATTGCACTAGATTCTATTGGCTGTGAAAATAGAGATACAATACTTGTTCAACTTAATTTAACCTTAGGGTTAAGTGAGCATAAAACTACTTCACTTCATATTAAGCCAAATCCAAGTAATGGATTAGTATATATTGATAAAGAGATTAAAAATGGAACTCCAATCCAAGTTTTTGATCAATATGGAAGGTTAATAAAAAATGAAGTAATCACAAATCAACAATTAGACTTAAGAGGGTTTCCTAAAGGAATTTATTTTTTAGTAATACTATTGAACCAACAAAGTAGAAAAGTTACTTTGTTGATTCAATAGTCACTCTACTCTTCTTTTTTTATTTTCCAGCGAACACCTCCATAGAAATTTCTCCCAAAGATTGGTCCCCAAACCATAGAAGCATCAAATTCTCCACCGAACGGATTGTTAGCATCAATAATAGGATTGTCTTGTCTGTAATTCAACAAGTTTTCAGCTCCAATATAAACAGCCCAACGTTTATTGAAATTTCTGGTTACTTGTGCATTTAAAAGAACAAAGTCTGGTGATGAAGTTGGCCTAGTATTAGCTGCTAAGTTTCCTGATGTAGAAGGAATCCGTTGCTCGCTAAACCACTGCGTAGTAAAATCAACAGCCCAGTTCGAATACTTCAAACTCTCTTTTGTTTCATACCCAAAGTTTACAAAGAATCGATGTTCTGGTGTATAAGCTTGTTGTAAAGTAGTTGTTTCCTCCTTAGAAAATGATTGTGTTTTATAAGCAGTTTTTACTTCTACCCAACGATACGCTACTCTTACGTCTAGAAACTTAATCAATTCATAGTCTAATTGAATTTGAGCTGTATTGGAAAAAGATTCTCCAGCTAAGTTATAGATCAAAACTTTTGTTCTATCCTCCATATCTACCACCACTTGGTTTTCAAAAACTGTTCGATAAAAATCGAGTTGAATTGTCCCTTCTCGATAATCCAAAGTAAATGATTTTGTTATGTTAAAACCCATATTCCAAGCTTTCTCCATCTCTAATCCATACACTCCATCCTTAGTAGTTCCTAAGAATTCAAATACTCTTGAACTCGCCATCAAAGATTGACGATTTATCAAAACTGTTGGTGAACGATTCCCACTACCCGCCAATCCTCTAATTACAGTATTCTCATTTAAAGCATAACGAATATGAACTCTTGGTGTAAAAAACTCTCCATATATGCTATGGTAATCCCCTCGAATACCGGCTACTAGGGTAAAATTATTATTGGGCTTAAAAGTATACTCGAAAAACGTTCCCGGAACAGATTCAGTTCTATCAAAATTATTTAACTCAAATTGTTCATTATATTCATCCAATACGAAACTGACTCCTGTTTTAAATTGATGGTTTGTATTGCCGATGATAGATTGATAAATCCAGTTAGCATAAATACTTTGATGAAGTACATCAAAATTTCTATGCCCAAAACTTGATACTTGATCATGTCGCTTTAAAGACCATTGAAAGCCCATGCTTTTGTATTTATAGTCGGAAAATATGTAACCAATCTTACCAAATAATTCCAAACTTTCAGAATCGATATCAATCCGATATGAACGAAGTGATCCTAGATTATTTCCATCTTTCACCATCTTTCCATCTATATGCCCTCCAGTTTTATCATCCTTTAAAAAATGAACTCCAATTTGGCTCATCCAACCTTTGTCGGATTTAAATTTCCATCTGTTAATGAAATTAATTTGATTTTGTAGTGGAAAATCTCTGAATCCATCATTATTTACATCACTTTCAAATGGACGTACATTAGCATGTAACAGTATAGTCGTTCCAACATTCTCCGAAATTTCCTGAGTATGGCAAAAGTTAGCTTCTGTTCTCCCCCCTCCATTCACAAAAATATTTGCAGAAGTTTCTTGTCCTAAATCAGGCTTTTGAAGTTCTATGTTAATTTGGCCAGCAATACTTTCATATCCATTAACAACCGAACCTACTCCTTTTGTAACTTGAATTGATTTCACCCAATGCCCAGGTATAAAGGAAAGTCCAAATGCATTTCCTAAGCCTCTTATTCCAGGCATGTTTTCTCTACTAATCATAGTATAAGGACCATTCAATCCTAACATTCGAATTTGCCTTGTTCCAGTAACAGCATCAGTGAAATTAACATCTACTGAGGGATTCGTTTCAAAACTTTCAGATAAATTGCAACAAGCTGCCTTAAACAGCTCTTTCTCATTCATATTAATCGTTTGGATAGGATTAATGAATGACATTTCAGAAGCTTTTCTCCGATACTCAATTTCAACTATACCTAAACTATTTTCAGCCTTCTTTAAGCTGATGCTGATAGTTTGATCAAAATGCTCTATTAATAAAGTATCTGACTCATATCCAATAAAAGAAACCACTAATGCAACAGCATCCTCAGGAATAGCTAATTGAAAAACACCATTAGTATCTGTCGTTGTTCCGTAATTAGTTCCCAACCAATAAACACTTGCAAAGGGAATAGCTTCTAACTTACCTTTACTGTTTTCATAAACAACTGCACCTTGAAGCAGCTCTTGACTATAGAGCGCTTGAACACTAATCTGCAATAGCAGAAGTGTTACTAATAGATATCTCATATGGCTAAAGCTTAGTGTTTACACTTCGCGCCGTCCTTATAACGACAGCAAGCAGGAAGTTTTGAATAAGAAACGCTATCTGAAGGGACAATAGGCGTTTCATGTCCACTCATCGCTATTGATTTCTGAATTTCTTCTTCAGAAACTTTCTTGCTATTATAAACTACTTTAAGATCTTTTGACTTTCGATCCCAATCTGCCAATTTTACTCCTTTTGTTCGTAGTGCAGCAGACTCAATCCGTTTCTCACAATCGCCGCAAACTCCGCCTACTTTAAAGGTACATTCTTTAATTGGGCTATCCTTTTTTTGAGCAAAACTCGCAGTAAAAGAAAAAACTGCTATAGCTAGTATAATTAAATTTTTCATAATGTATTTTTTGACCTATTTATAAATGAGTTTATTCACTCTCTGATAGTAGTGAATATCTTAAGATCAAAATCATCCGTATAGAGTAAGCCGCTTTAATTTTTTGTAAATTGGAACTCCTTCGATTATATGAAGGTCTTCTAGATTACTTGGTTCTTTTACTATAATAGACTCCTGATCAAGTCTAAACAAAATAATTTGATGCGTAATTTCAAAACTGATTTGACGAGGAGTTGTCTTAACTAAATCAATTTCTAATTGATAATATTCTGTTTCAATATCGCAACAACTCATTTCTTTTCCTGCACTACAAGTATCTTCTCCACTTTCATCAGCACAAGAGTTCGATTGTATAAAAATGCTAATTTCTTCTAAAAAATCGCCACAATAATGCTTGTATATACTAATACCTGAAGTAGTTCCTACTAGAACAAGTATTAGCAGTATTGCCATTATAGTTTTAAGCATTTTCACGTTTCAAAAATACGCAATGAATGAATAGGATTTATATCGTTGACAGATGTTAACAAACTACAGAATAATTGGTTTAGTTTATATGTTCTAGGGTTTATAAGGCTAACTTTGCTGCATGAAGTTACAGCACAAGAGTCAAGCCAACATTCTCCAAAAACTAGGGATTAAGAAGCTCAATCCAATGCAAGAAGAAGCTCAATTAAACATTGTCGCTGATCATGATGTAATGCTATTATCTCCGACAGGAACAGGAAAGACATTGGCATTCTTGTTACCTATTATAGGGCAATTGGATGAAGATTGTGAAGAGATCCAAGTGCTCATTTTAGTTCCTTCTAGAGAATTAGCCATTCAAATTAATCAAGTAATCAGAGACATGGGCTCTGGTTATAAGACGAATGCTGTTTATGGAGGAAAATCGGGTTCTAAAGATAGAATGGAATTAAAACACAGACCTGCGATATTAGTTGGGACTCCAGGAAGAGTTGCTGACCATATGAGAAGGCACACTTTTACAACAGAATTTATTAAAACCTTAGTTTTAGATGAGTTTGACAAGTCCTTAGAAGTTGGTTTTGAAAAAGAAATGAAAGATATTATTTCTTCATTGTTCAACTTAAATAAACGAGTTCTTACTTCTGCTACACAAGGAGTTGAGATTCCATCTTTTGTACGATTAAGAGACCTAAAGACAATCAACTTCTTAAAAGACGGTATCACCAAACTGAAACTAAAGAGTATTCATTCTCCTTCTAAAGATAAATTGGAGACTTTGGCCAAAGCTTTGAGTCACCTAGGTAATAAACCAGGAATTATCTTTTGTAACTATAAAGATAGCATACAACGATTGAGTGTTTTTTTAACTGAAAAGAACATTCCCCATGGTTGTTTCTATGGAGGAATGGAACAAATAGAAAGGGAACGAGCTTTATTAAAATTCCGAAATGGAACGCATCAAATCATAATTGCGACTGATTTAGCAGCAAGAGGAATTGACGTACCCGAAATAGCATATATTATTCATTACCAGCTACCACATAGAAGAGAGGAGTTTATTCACCGAAACGGTAGAACTGCAAGAATGAATACAAACGGTACAGCTTATATTTTACATTGGAAAGATGAACAGCTTCCAGAATTTATAGGAGAACCTGAAGTTGAAGAGTTAAGTGATGCTCCTCTTCCAAAGCCTTCAAAATGGAAAACCCTTTACATTTCAGGAGGAAGAAAGGATAAAATCTCAAAAGGAGATATTGCTGGATTATTCTTTAAGAAAGGAAATATTAAGAAGGAAGAACTTGGTACAATAGAGCTAAAGGATGATTGTTCTTTCGTTGCAGTTCATGCTAGAATAGCTATTCCGTTAATCCAAAAACTAAATAATACTCATTTGAAGAAAAGGAAGATCAGGGTCAATGTAATTTAGGTTTAAAGCTTTTAGCAAATTAAACCTGAACAGCAGCCTTTTTCATTCTCCTACTCAAGAATGAATTATAAATGTTTCTTTTAGCAAATCTTACTTGAATATCTGAGTTAACTAATTTTTGGAATATTTTCCTATTCACTCCAAAATACTCATAACTATCTCC
>JAESST010000322.1 GCA_016763995.1 Flavobacteriales bacterium
TAAAAAAGCAGCATCTGAAATATTTGCTCCAACATTTGTAAATGTTCCTGTTTCCTCTACTGGGAAAATTTGAGTTATGTTTTTTATTTCATTTTCATTTAAAATCACACATTTTTTAATCCCATTGCCATTCGGAACAATCATTTTATAATTCGCTAATGTTTCTATGACTCTTATTTTCTTATGATTCGTCAAATCGTATAAAATCGGATTTGATCCTCCATTAAACAATATCATTTCCAAATATTGAGCGTTCTGAACGGTGCCATCCTCCAATAAAAATTCATAATAAAACTCGCTGTTCAAGTTTAAGGTATGTGGATAGGTAATTTTCATGTATGCCAATGCAGTACGATCTACCCCAGCCCCCAAATCGTCGATACTTTCAAATCCAATTACATTATTCCCTTTTATTATCTCAGTGGGAGAAAAGCTCCGGTTGATCTTCTTCAGTTCATAGCCTTCAAAAATCTCATCAACCAATTGACTCCCAAATGTGATTCTTAAATGGTGGTCTCCATTATTTACTCCTTTCCAATCAGATGCGCCTACTACTTGTATTTCGAAATCGACAAAAGGCCCACCTGTATATCTATTTGGTGCGGATATGGTTTTATTTTTACGTTGGCCTAATGCTATTGGGCTATCCATCCAGCCTTCTGCTTTTGTATACTCAGGACTCGTTGCTTTGCTCGAAAGAATCTTTCCGTCGTAATAATTTGAATTGTAAACTTGAAGCTTCTCCTTTAATATATAAGGAGCTGCAAAATAATTCCCAAAGTCGATCGCATTTTCCTCTTGGTACCTTAAATTGGTAACTGAACTATTCCAAGTCAAGAAATAACTAATCGTATCGTTAATTAAACTATAGTATGGGTTTGGTTGATTATTTCGCCCTTTATAAAGCGCTGTGTCTAACCAGCCGTCGTTTCCTTCTCCGTAGAATTCAATGTAATCATTGAGGTCGAAACTATTATCATCTTCTCCCTTAATATATATTGCTACTTCTTTCCCTTTTACAAAGAGTTGAAAGTTTTTAGGATTAATAGCACTTACAGGAACACCATTATTATTTAATGTCTGAAAGGAAATTCTGTACACTCCATTCTCGACAATTTTTATTTTATAATAAGACTGGTTATAATCGATCCATTCATTTCCAAATGGTTGACCAAATGAAGAAAGGCTTAGAATTAAAGTTAAAAACAGTATTAGTTTTCTCACTGATTGCGATTTATATCTACTCTTAAAGAAAAAATATTCGAATTCTGGGCAACAGAAACATCGCCAATATTCGTAAATGCATAATCTACACTAAATCTAGATAATTTAAGTCCGATTCCAAAGTTAGGCTCTAAAGTAGTAACTCTGTTACCACTAATGTCGGTTGTAACTTGAAAATTCCCCACTCCCAATCTTAAAAAGATTAAGTCATCGTAAGAAACTTCAGCTCCTAAACTAGGGTCTATTGAAATTGCATCTGATTTTACCAAAGAATTTCTTTTACCGTCGAAGGTATTTTTAAAATCTAATTCTGCTTGGATCGCAAACTTTTCGTTAATCGCAACTCTTCTATTTATTCCTAAAATCAACTCAGGAAGGGTAACTTCTACAGAATTTCCAGGCACTTCATTGCCAGTTGCATTAAAAACTGCTGCTGTTTCTTCATCAATAGTTACATCCCATGCATTAAATGTTGAAGTAATGTCTCTGCCTGTTGCAGCGAAAACCCAATCCTTTTTCTGGTACTGTGCTCCCACATCAAATCCAAAACCCCAAGCTGTTGCAAAATCACCAATTATTCTTCTTATTATTTTAACATTTGCTCCATAACTCAAGCCCTCAATACCACTTTTCCGAGCATAGCTTACTAATCCAGCATAATCAGCCACAGAAAAGAGTTTTACTTTATTGAAATCTACGTTCCCATCGTTATCAATTAATTGAGTGGTATTTGGAATATCATCTACTCCAAAACGAATTACCGAGAATGCTATTACACTTTTATCGTCTAATTTGGTGGCTAATGAACCAAAATTATAAGCTGCAATACCTGCAAAAAACTCGGCATGCATCAATGAAACTTGAAAATCATCTTCCATTCGTGTAAGTCCAGCAGGGTTCCAATAGGAAGAATTTACATCATTTGTAGCCGCTACAAAAGAGTTTGACATTCCCAATGCTCGTGCTCCTACCCCAATTTTTAAAAATTCATTGCTGTATTTAGCTTGAGAAACAGCTATTGTAGAGACTAATAGCGCTATTACTGTAATTAAAACCGATCGAAATTGCATATAATTGTATTGAAATTCACCCCTATTAACTATAAATAGATGGCTTTATTTCCTAAAGCTTAAAATTATTGATAAATATCGTTAATTCCTTGTTCTTAGTGATAACAAGACGTGAATTGAATTGACTTTGTCGCATAACTGAGCATTCCGATAATGACTATTTTTGCCAAAAGAATATTTTGAAAAAAATTATCCCTAATGTCATTACCTCAGCCAATCTTTTTTGCGGATGTCTGGCAATTACACAAATTGCAGAAGGAAATTTCATTTTCGCTTCCATTCTTGTTTTATTAGGTGCATTTTTTGACTTTTTTGATGGCTTAGTTGCAAGAGCATTGAAAGTCGGCTCTCCAATGGGTGCTGAACTGGACTCTTTAGCTGATGTTGTTACATTTGGGATTGTTCCTGCCTATTTAGCATTTGAATGGCTCAATCAATTTGATTTCAGCATTTTCAATTATGGCGCATTTTTAATTGCGATCTTTTCGGCTATTCGCTTGGCTAAATTTAATGTTGACGATAGACAAACTACTCCTTTTATTGGTTTACCTACTCCTGCAAATGCTCTTTTTTGGATTGCTATTCCTCTTATATATTGGCAAGTAGAAAATGACATCCATTTTATTGATGTTAGTTTCCTGCTCCCTATCTATGAATCAGCGAGCTTCATTTTTATTGCAATTATCTTATTCTCTTACCTCTTGATTGCAGAACTTCCATTACTTGCCTTAAAATTTAAAACATTACAATGGAAGGACAATAAGTTTAGATTTTCACTAATCTTACTTTCCGTGATTTTAATTGTTGTTTTTCTTTTCGCAGCAATTCCATTTATCATACTTTTGTACCTGATTTTATCAATCGTTCAAAACAATTACAAGCACAACAATGAAGTTTAAAGCTGAAATCGACATTATGCCATTAAAGGCACTCTTAGATCCTCAAGGAAAAGCAGTTACGTCAAGTTTGAAAAACTTAGATTTATCTGAAATTGACAATGTAAGAATTGGGAAACATATTACATTAGAAATTGATGCTAACAATGAAGCTGTAGCTTCAAGCAAAATTGAAGAGGCTTGTAAAAAATTATTAGCAAACTATTTGATGGAAAGCTATACAATTCAAATAGAAGAGATCGCTTAGTCTTAAGAAAGACGTTTTTTCTTTAATTCGAAGTTCTTTCCAAGGTATACTTTTCGAACTTGCTCATCTGCGGCAAGCTCTTCTGCTGTACCTGTTTTTAGAATATTCCCTTCAAACAACAGATACGTCCTATCCGTAATTGCAAGGGTTTCGTCTACATTATGATCTGTTATTAATATTCCAATATTTTTTCGCTTGAGCGAGGCTACAATCGCTTGAATATCTTCAACTGCAATTGGATCAACACCTGCAAACGGCTCATCCAATAATATAAATTTCGGATCTGTTGCTAAGCAACGTGCGATTTCCGTCCTTCTTCTTTCTCCACCAGAGAGTAAATCTCCTCTATTCTTTCTTACATGTTGTAATCCGAATTCATCTAAAAGACTTTCTAATTTACTCTTCTGCTCAGCTTTCGTCAGCTTCGTCATTTCTAAGATAGCCTTAATGTTATCTTCTACAGAAAGCTTTCTAAAAACTGATGCTTCTTGTGCTAAGTAACCAATTCCATTCTGAGCTCTCTTATACATGGGAAGACTCGTAATGTCCTCTCCATCCAAAAATATCTTTCCTGAATTTGGAGTAACCAGACCAACAATCATATAAAATGAAGTGGTTTTCCCTGCTCCATTTGGCCCTAACAATCCAACAATCTCTCCTTGAGCAACTTCAATAGAAACACCTTTTACAACTGTTCTTTTCTTATACTTTTTAACGATATTTTCTGCTCGCAACTTCATACTTAAAAACTTAGCTCTAGTGTTCCTCTTATTCCATATTCAGAAACCTTAGGGTGATTCAAATAATTTAAACGCTTTAACCCGTCTATTCTTATAATTTTAAAAATATTCTCTATCCCAATACCAATTTCCATATAAGGAACATCTAACTCATAAGTATTGTCAGGCACAATAATCTCCGCTCTGTGTCTATCGCTTAAACTCCCCACAACTGTTCTCATTGAGATAACTTCTCTCCATTTTAGCTTTCTCATCAATGGCATTTTATTCAAAAAGAACCCATCAAAATGATGTGTAAGCATTGCTGTAGCATATTCATCACTTATAAATTCAAAAAAGTTCATGAGGTTAAATGCTCTTTTATCATAAAAGTAAGTTGCGTTTCCATTGTGTATCTCCAACAAAGTGTAAGGAAGTGTTCCAAAATATTTACCAGCCGTAACTCTAAAATCACTGTATCCCAACACCCCAATCTTAACCTTGTCAGAAACTGCTATTTCGAATCTTTGGTAGTTGTAATCTCCATCCAATAAGTCTTTAATTCCAAAACCCAATTGAAGTTCTAGAATCGGATACTTACTTCCTAAACTTATTCTTTTAAACTCTCCTTCTATATATTTCTCTTTATAGGCAAATCTCGTATACAAACTAACTTCAGAAGTGTTGATGACCTTATCGTCTACAATCCCAATTTCAGGATTAGGGTCAAATCTTCTGTAATTCAGTTGTCCAAGAGGACGCATAGCTCTGTGTTTAAAAAATAGTTCGTTAGAAAACCCTGTTATCCACTCTCTTTTATAAGATCCTACAAACGACTCTACATCTGTGAGTTTATTATTTGGATTTCTTCTAAGAAAAGAAGATAAAATATTATCCTCTGCAAAAGCATTTTGACTTTGTCCTAACTGCTCTAAATCTCTTTTGTAATTAAAACTGATCCACTGCCGTGGGTTATCTACCAATTTATACAAGAACCCTGCTCCATATTTTAATCGTTTGTCTAAGGTCCCATATGCTAAATAACCGTTTAGCATTAAGTCTGTACTAAAGTTATTACTTGTTCTACCTCCTATTCTGAATCGATTTCCCTCAACAGCATTATAACTATATGTTTTAAAATAAGGTCCTATCTCAACTTTCCCAATTTCATGGTAACCTGTAAAAACCAATTGAACTATATCCAAAAGTGTTCTAAATGCTGGTACTTTCTTAACAGAGTCTACCATTTGATAGATCCCGAGTTGATTTACTGTCAAAGTATCATGTCGTGCTTCTTCCCAAAAGCTTTGATCTCGTTTTCCTGCTTCTTTTAGCACGGTCACATTATCTATACCTGCATAAATATCGTCGTCCTTAGGAACATTTACTTCGAAGTTTTTATAAGAAGTGCTTTTCCTACCGTATAAACCCATCACTTTCTCTCCTAACTGAAAATCAATCACTAGGTTATCTTTCTCTAACATCCAATATTGGTTATCAACCATAGTATATACTTGTTCTACAGCGAAGCCATTGATAAAGTTAATGTTTGCGTTCTTATTGATTTTTGCTACTACTTTTTTAACCGCATATGTCGTATCGTTAATCCACATGGTCCCGGTAAATACAGGTTCCTGTTCCTGACGTGGAACAAAATCTATTTGATAACAATATTTCCCATCCAAAACTAAACTGTCCACCAAGTAATATCGATAGTATGTTTTACCAAAGTTTGCAATCGGGCTAACAAAGGATTTCCCAAAGACACTAATATAGCTCTCGTAAATATTCACATTCTGATACATATCTCCTAAAAACTGAGTAATACTTTCGTTTGAAGTTCCTGACACTTGAGAGGCCTTAATGTATTCTTTTTCAGACTTTGGACTTCTTCTATAGTAATAATCAGAAAGAGACTCTGTCATAAACATAGGTAAGTACTCTTTTTCAGCTGTTGTATCTACATAATCGAAAATGAACTGAAACTTCCGGAACATCTTCTTATTCTTAAACCTTTCCGTAATGTTATTTAAATCAAACTCTACTTTATTGTAAACTTCATAGTTGAAGTAATCATACTTTTCTCGGTTGTTTGCTTCTTTATTATTATAGACTCTATCTAAAATATCGTGAGCAGGATTTCCTTTGTAGGTAATTTCAACAGCAGCCAACTGTACATCACCACTTGTCATTATAAAGTTAACGACCTGAGCTTTATCTCTTCGAACCCTCATTGTCTTAACCTTGTATCCTATAAAACTAGCTTGGAGCGAATCTGTTGGGTAATATGTTTCTATGCTATAATTCCCATCTATATCTGTAGATGTTCCTACTTTGGAATTCTTAAATACAAGATTAACAAATGGCAAAGCTTCACCGGATGTAGCATCTGTAACCTTCCCTTTAACAATTGTTTTTTGAGCGTTTACACCCAATGAAAGTAAAAAAAGGCATCCCAAAAGGAGAAGTGTTGTCTTCTTAAAAAGTAACATCATATGAAGTCTCATTTCTAACCCTAAAATTAACTATTCTCGAAAGGCGATAAACGAAAAGTTGATAACAAAATTGTTATTCTTTATCTGATCTTTTCTCTACCATTCTTGAAATTACAATACTTATCTCGTAAAGCAACAACAAAGGCAGAGAAACAAGTACCTGACTCGAAATGTCTGGTGGAGTAATAATAGCCGAAAGCAACAATACTCCAACGATAGCATGCCTCCTATAAGTTTTCATCAACTTAGGTGTTACAAAGCCTAATTTGGAAAGAAAATAAACCAATATAGGTAATTGAAATACCAGACCTGTTGATAAGGTAATTGTTGTTACAGTTGAAATGTATGAACGCAAACTAATTTGATTCTTTACTAACTCACTAACAGTATAGCTACCCAAAAATTGAACTGATAAAGGAGTAATGATATAGTACCCAAAAGCAACTCCAGAAAGGAATAAGAAGGAACCCCAAAAAACTAAGCCTTTTGCATAATTCTTCTCTGTTCTTTGAAGCGCTGGTTTAATAAAACGCCAAATTTCATACAAAATATAAGGAAATGCAAGTATCACTCCTGCAATAAGAGAAACTATAATGTGCATTGAAAATTGACCCGCCATGGACAGGTTGATCAAATCGAATTTTAAATCATCAAAACACAAACCTTCGCCTAAATTCAAAAACTCTGAAAGCTTACAAAATAATTGATACGTGATAAATTCATTGTAAGCAGGAGCCAGAACGATAATATCAAATACAATATATTTGAATACAAATGCTAGGGTTGCTCCTATAAATAGAGCAATTACAATACGAATCAGGTGCCATCTTAATACTTCTAGGTGGTCTAAAAAAGACATTTTCCCCTCTTCTTCTTCTTCGAAATTCTGATCAAAAGCCATTAAATAAGTCCTTCTTTTAATAAATCATGAAAATGAACTACTCCTAAATACTGATCATCCTCAGCAATAATTAATTGAGAAATATTTAAGGTCTTCATCATTTCTGCTGCCTCTATCGCCATTGCATCTCTCCCTAGTGTTTTAGGTTGTGATGTTAAAATCTGCCCTGCCGTTAACTCATGAAAATTTTCTTCTCGTGATAACATCCTTCTTAAATCTCCATCTGTAATGATGCCTATTAACTTTTCATTTTCAACTACTGCAGTAACGCCTAGTCGCTTCGATGATATCTCCAGAATTACCTCTTTCAATGAGTCGTTTGGCTTCACTTGAGGTTTCTCATTCTGTGTATATAAATCAGAAACTCTGAGATAAAGTTTCTTACCCAAAGCTCCACCTGGATGATACTTTGCGAAGTCTTGACTTCCAAAATCTCTGCATTTAATTAAACAAACGGCAAGAGCATCTCCCATTACCATTTGTGCGGTGGTACTATTTGTAGGTGCCAAGTTATTAGGACAAGCCTCTTGTTCTACCATACAGCTTAAGCGATAATCGGCTTGTTCTCCTAGAAAAGATTCAAAGTTCCCCGTTAATGCAATTAGTTTATTGCCCATATTTTTTACAAGAGGAACTAACACCTTTACTTCTGGAGTGTTTCCACTTTTAGAAATACAGATGACCAAGTCATGTTCTTGTATCATTCCTAGATCTCCATGAATAGCATCTGCAGCATGCATAAATAATGATGGAGTCCCAGTTGAATTTAATGTAGCAACGATCTTTTGTGCTACGATTGCACTCTTCCCAATGCCACTAACTACCAACCTTCCCTTAGATTGATAGATTTCTTCTACTACTTTAACAAAATCATCGTCTATTGTTTCTATTAACCTAGAAATCGAATCTCTTTCAATTTCAAGTGTTTCAATAGCAATTTGTTTTATTTCTTCAGAATTTTTCAAAAATTGATTTTTTATTTTCAGAACAGTGAAAAAATACTAACTTGTATCTTAATTCGCGCTTCATAATGAAGCACCAAAATTAACTAAAAGTCAATTCATGCAGACAGCGTCAATGCCGCTAACAGAAGAACTTAAAAAATTCTTTGGTTTCAACAGTTTCAAAGGGGAGCAAGAGCAAGTTATTAAAAGTGTATTAGAAGGAGATGATACTTTTGTGATTATGCCAACGGGAGGAGGAGAGTCAATGTGTTACCAGCTTCCTGCTCTTATTTCGGAAGGAACAGCAATTATTGTTTCACCATTAATTGCATTGATGAAAAATCAAGTGGATGCAGTAAGAGGATTTTCTTCAGGAAATCATATTGCTCATTTCATGAATTCTTCTCTAAATAAAACCGAATTAGGAATTGTTAAAGAAGATTTAATTGCAGGGAGAACGAAACTTTTATATGTCGCTCCTGAAACTTTAACAAAGCAAACAAATATTGATTTTTTCAAGAGCATTAAAATTTCCTTTTTCGCTATTGATGAAGCGCATTGTATTTCAGAATGGGGACATGACTTTAGGCCTGAATACCGAAGATTAAGAGAAATAATTGAAGCTATTAAGAGGGTCCCTATTATTGCTTTAACGGCAACTGCAACGCCAAAAGTTCAGCAGGACATTCAGAAAAATCTTGGGATGAGTAAAGCTAACGTTTTTAAAGCTTCTTTTAATCGTCCAAATTTATACTATGAGGTAAATCCTAAAAAGGATGCCAATACTCAGATTGTAAAAGCGATTAATCAACACAAAGGAAAATCAGGGATTGTATATTGTTTAAGTCGTAAGAAAGTTGAAGAGGTTGCAGAGACATTACAAGTAAATGGAATTAAAGCTTTGCCTTATCATGCAGGTTTAGATGCAAATACGAGAGCCAAACATCAAGATATGTTTTTGATGGAAGAGTCTGATGTTATAGTAGCTACCATTGCATTTGGGATGGGAATAGATAAGCCTGATGTTCGTTTTGTTATTCATCATGATATTCCGAAAAGTTTAGAGGGTTATTATCAAGAAACGGGAAGAGCTGGAAGAGATGGAGGAGAAGGAAGATGTATTGCGTTCTACAGCTACAAAGACATAGAAAAATTAGAAAAGTTCTTACAAGGAAAACCTGTTGCAGAACAAGAAATTGGAAGACAATTAATTTTTGAGACCGTTTCTTATGCTGAAACTGCGGTTTGTAGAAGAAAGCAATTACTCCATTATTTTGGGGAGAGATATGAAGATGAAAATTGTGGTAGTTGTGACAACTGTATTAACCCAAGAGAGGAGTTTGATGCGAAAAATGAAATGGTTGTGTTATTAAAAACCGTTTTAAAACTCAAAGAAAACTTCAAAGCAAACTACATTTCCAATTTTTTAGCTGGAATTGTAACTAGCGAAATTAAGTCCTTGAGGCATGATGAACATAAGTCTTTTGGTATCGGCAAAAATGTAGAAGAGATCAAATGGAATTCCATTATTAGACAATGCATCATCAATGACTTTATTATTAAAGAAATTGATAACTACGGGGTTTTAAAAATTAGTGCTAAAGGGAAAGCTTTTATCGAATCTCCTGTTAAAACCATCATGATTGAACCTAAAAAATATGATGCTAATGCAGGTGCCGCTGTTATTTCGAATACAAGGGGTGGAGGAGCTGCTGACGAGGAATTATTTTCTATCTTAAAGGAATTAAGGAAGGAAGTTGCTAATGACGAAGATCTGCCTCCTTATGTTATTTTCTCTGAGGTTTCACTTGAAGATATGGCTACACAGTACCCTATTACCATGGAGGAGTTGTGTAACATTACAGGAGTGGGACAAGGGAAAGCAGAGAAATTTGGTGAATCTTTCTTAGCTACAATTCAAGAATATGTTGAAGAAAATGACATAGAACGTCCTGAAGATATGGTCGTAAAATCTGTAGTCAATAAATCAGGGTTAAAAGTTTATATCATACAAAGTATTGATCGAAAACAATCGCTTGAAGACATTGCCGATGCAAAAGGGAAAACAGTTGACGATATTCTCGAAGAGATTGAACACATTGTAACAAGTGGTACCCGAGTGAATTTGGATTATATTCTAAACGATTTACTAGACGAAGAATATCAAGAAGAGATCATCGACTATTTTAGAGAAACAGAGGAAGATTCTATTGAAGATGCAGTTGAGGAATTTGATGAAACTTATTCCGAAGAAGAATTGAGAATGATGAGAATTAAGTTCCTATCCATTATGGGTAACTAAAAACTAAGCTTCTAATTCGTTCAATTCTTTTTCCATTCCTTCTAATTTAGATTCTTCTTTTTCCCAAATCTCCATCGACTTCTCAAGATTTTCACTCACTTTAGGCCAATTCTCTATTAACTCCTTATTGTTCGGATTAGAGTAGGCATCGGGTGCTTTTAAAACTTCATTCATCTCCTCTAACTCCTTTTCGAGTTGAGCTACTTTTCGTTCTACTTTATTTACTTCTGACTTTTGGGACCTAAGCTTCTTCTTTAGATCTTTTTTCAGTTGGTAAATATTTGCATCATTCCTTGCTTTATTTTGCTTCTTCTCACCCCCAACCATTTGCTTGGGTTTGTCCGCTTCCCAAGTTCTGATATCATCTGCTTTTTTTAATCGTAAGAACTCTTCTATTCCTCCTAAATGTTCTCTTACATCTCCATCTGCAAATTCATACAACTTATCCGTTAAACCCTTTAAGAAATCTCGATCGTGAGAAATCAAAATCATTGTTCCATCGTATCGCAGTAATGCATCTTTCAATATTTCTTTAGAGCGGATATCTAAATGGTTCGTTGGCTCATCTAATATCAAAAGGTTAACAGGCTCTAATAAAAGCTTACACATTGCTAAACGAGCTCTTTCTCCCCCTGATAAGACCTTTACTTTCTTATCCGCTTCTTCGCCTCCAAAAAGAAACGATCCTAGCAAAGATCGAATTTTGGTTCTTATCTCACCAGTTGCAGCCTCATCTATGGTTTCAAAAACAGTTTTCTCTTGGTCTAATATTTCTGCTTGATTCTGAGCAAAATAGCCTACCTTAACCTGATAGCCTAATTCGATTTCTCCAGAAGTCAGTTCTTCACCTATGATTAATCTGGACATGGTTGACTTTCCTCCTCCGTTTTTACCTACCAAGCAAATCTTCTCTCCTCTCTCAAGACTAAAATTGACATTTGAAAAAATTAACTTATCGCCATATTTTTTTGATACATCCTCCACTCGTAAGCTTACTCTTCCACTGTGAGGTGCAGAAGGAAAAGAGAATCGCATTGCGGCGTTGTCTTCTTCTTCAATTTCTATTCTATCTAATCTATTTAATGCTTTTATTCGAGATTGAACTTGAACTGCCTTTGTCGCTTTCGCCCTAAATCGATTAATAAAATCTTCGGTTTCTTTGATCTGTTTTTGCTGGTTGGTATAAGCGGCAAATTCTAATTCTCTTCGCTCTTTTCTTAATTCCAAATATCTTGTATAAGGAGCCGGGTAATCATAGATTTTACCAAGCGATATATCCACCGTTCTATTGGTTAGGTTATCCAAAAATGCTCTATCGTGAGAAATTAAAACAACAGCTCCAGGATAGGTTCCTAAAAAATCTTCTAACCATTGAATGGATTCAATATCCAAATGGTTTGTAGGTTCATCTAAAAGCAATAGATCTGAATTCTGAAGAAGAATCTTTGCCAATTCAATCCGCATTCTCCATCCTCCACTAAATTCATCTGTTTGTCTAGTAAAATCTTCGCGTTTGAAGCCTAACCCTAGAAGTATCTTTTCAATTTCTGCCTCCATGGTATCTACCCCCATTAGGCTCAATTTCTCGTTTAAATCTGACAAGTCATCCAATAACTTTAAATAGCTTTCAGATTCATAATCTTCCCTTATTCCTAATTGATGATTAATCTCGTCGATATTCTTTTGAATTTCCAAGCTTGTACTAAAGCTACTTTCAGTTTCATCCCAAACAGTTCTACCTGAAATAAAGTCCATATCCTGCGGCAAATAGCCAACAGTTACACCTGACGAAAAAGAAATGCTTCCCCCATCTAATTGTTGAATTCCTGCTAAAGTTTTGAGTAAGGTGGACTTACCTGCTCCATTCTTCCCCACTAAGCCTACACGATCTTGCTTATTAACGATAAACGAAATTGAATTAAAAATCGCTCTATCAGCAAAATGTAATGTTGCATTGTTCACTCCTACCATAGGCGCAAAAATACCAAACTCATTCACGAAAAAAGTTCATTTTTGTAGTCATATGAAACATTCTATTACAGTAGAGAGGACAGCTCACTATTATGTCCAGCAACCTTCGCAAGAAGTTAAATCAATATTGTTTGTAATACATGGTTATGCACAATTAGCAAAGGACTTTATCACGGAATTTGAGCAGCTTAAAAGTAGCTCTACCCTTGTTATAGCGCCAGAAGCTCTTTCTAAGTTCTACAATAAAAATAATGAACCTGTTGCAAACTGGATGACTTCACATGAAAGAGAAAGCGAGATTAAAGATTATATTAATTATCTAAATAATCTTACATCTCACCTTCAAACAGAGTTTGTAAACACCCCTATTTCTGTATTAGGCTTCTCACAGGGTGTTTCTACCATACTAAGATGGGTAACTCAGACTAAGTTAACTATAAAAGACATTCACTTATGCGCAGGTACTATCCCTCCAGAATTTACTAAGTCGATTCTTTCCAGCTTAAAAAACAGCTCTTTCTACTATTATTTTGGGAGTGATGACAAACTCTTGAGGCCGGCAAAGGCAAAAGAACAAATTCAGTTATTAACAGGAATGGAGATGGATGTTAAAGCGATATTCTACAGGGGAAGGCATGAAATTCCAAAAGAGCTAATTAGCCTTTTAACTGCTTAATCTCCCATAAATGTACCTTTGGGCCCATAAGGTCTGAAGAATCCCTCTAGAGAGCATAAACAAAGTCATAGAGAGCCAAATTCCATGATTCCCGAAAAACAATTTGAATAAGTAAAAGCTCGGTAGAAATATTACAAAAGTAGAAATTAGAAGAGTCCATTTCATTGCTTGAGTTGCAGTGCATCCTATATAAACTCCGTCCCAGATAAATGCTAAGGCATTAATTATTGGAGCAATTATCAGCCATGGCATGTAAACTACTGCCAGTTCTATAATCGCTTGCTTATCCGTCAAGAGTTTTAAGATACTTTCACCAAAAAGATAGAATAGCCCTGATATTAAAAAGCCTAAGCCAAGTCCGTATCTTACGGATACTCGAATAGATCTTTTTAATAACTCAAGATTCTTCATCCCAAAATACTTCCCTGTAAGAGATTCTGCGGCAAAAGCTAAACCATCAATTCCATAAGCGGACAACATTACAAACTCCAACAATAATAAATTAACAGCACCAATTATACCGCCGTGATTTACCGATTGAATCTTAAAAAACGAGAGAGTAAACAAGAGGCAAAGCGTCCGAATAAAAATATTTTTGTTTACCATAAAAAATTCTTTCCAAGCTTTTGTAGTAAAACGAATTCTAGAATAAAATTTAAATATAGAAAACTGATATTTCAGCTTTAAAATCAGTAAGCCAGTAATCAATCCAGTATACTGAGCGATAACAGTTCCATATGCAACTCCAACAATTTCTAGATTCAATTGCCAAACTAGAAAATAACTAATTATTGCATTTGAAAGGTTAATAATTATGGCTAAAAGTAAAGTCAATTTTGAATCTTGTACCCCTAACAACCACCCTATAATTACAAAAAGACTAATTGTTGCAGGTGCTGCCCATATTCGGATTCCAAAATAATTTCGAATTAATTGCTCGGTTATTTCATCAACTTCAAAAAACCATAGCCCTAACTCTATTAATTGATTCTGAAAACAGATAAGAAGGAGGCTAATACAAAAAGAGACAATCATCCCTTGAACGAAAAGATCCTTCATCTTTTCTGGTTCATTTCTTCCATAAGCTTGAGAAACGAGTCCTGTAGTTCCCATTCTAAGAAACCCGAAAGCAAAGTATATAAGATTGAATAATGTTGTTGCTAGACCTATAGCAATAATGTAATCAACAGAAGGCATACGTCCCATTAATGCTACATCTACTAGACTAACCAAAGGAACGGTTAAATTTGTTAAGATATTGGGAACAGATAGTTGAATAAACTCTTTTCTCATCATAAAAAAACCCTGAAGTTTTAAGCTTCAGGGTTTACTTTTATTTTTAAAAGGCTATTAATATTGCCACATATCGTGTTCAAAGTTGATAATCTCTTCTTGGATTTTTTGAGCCTCTAGTAAACGATCAATCCCTTTTGTATAGTCATCCAAAATTCTATTATCGTATACATTCGTTTCCTTATAGATAAATCCACTAAATACTCTTTTTCTGAATAAATCTTCAAAAGTTAACCTAGAACCGTCATTGCTTCTATTGTATACCTCATGATTTGCAAAAACATAACGTGCTTCCGGGAAATAGATCCAAAATAGACCTTCTTTTCTAGTAGTACCTGTTTCCGTATTCAAAATTTCCACAACAGGGAGAATTCCAATAATTCTTACTTCCATTATTGATCTTTCTCTATCAAAAAACCAATCTTCTTTTATACGATAACTTTTAACATTCAATGCAGTTAAATCCTCTGTATAAGAAGTCTCTTCTTCTAAGCCTGTCTCAGGGTCTATATCGGTACCTATAATCTCCTTAGATAACTTCCCTATCGCTTCACTTTTAGGCAATGGCTTTTGAAACTGACCACCAACTCCATCTTCATCGTATGCAGTTAATGTCCCCTCTTCAACCCCTTGCTTAATTACATCAAACAAACTTAAACGCTCGAAACCTATTTCCTTTATTGGAGCTGTTGGATAATACAATGGATGATTGATCTTTTCTTTCAGGTCGATCATTCTCCAAACTCTTTTATAGTAAGTCACATCCGCTTCCCTCACATGGGTATATGGTATGACTCTCCTAGTTGGTGCTGTTTCTTTAATGAAAACCCCATCTAGAACTTTATTATCTCCTTGTGCAGATGAATCCTGCGCAAAAAACAATCCAATAAAGAGTATAAATATTATCCTTTTCATAATTTCTA
>JAESST010000323.1 GCA_016763995.1 Flavobacteriales bacterium
TTACTAAAATTGGAGCCGTCACCTCTAGACCCGATAAAGTAATTGGCATGCATTTTATGAATCCGGTGCCCATCATGAAGCTAGTAGAGATTATTAGAGGTTATGCTACTTCTGATGAAGTAACCAATACTATAATGGAAGCTTCTAAAAAATTAAATAAGGTTCCTGTTGAAGTAAACGATTACCCTGGTTTTATTGCCAATCGTATTTTAATGCCAATGATTAACGAAGCTATTTATTCTTTGTATGAAGGCGTAGCAGGTGTTAATGAAATTGATACAGTGATGAAATTAGGTATGGCACATCCAATGGGACCACTACAACTTGCAGACTTTATTGGTTTGGACGTTTGTTTATCTATCTTACACGTATTACATGATGGTTTTGGAAATCCAAAGTATGCTCCATGTCCGTTATTAGTAAATATGGTAACTGCAGGAAAACTAGGGATTAAATCAGGAGAAGGTTTTTACAAGCATAACCATGGTACAAAGGAGCTTATTCTAGCGGATAACTTCAAATAAATCAATCCAAAGCGGCAGTAAAAGCGAATTCTAGAATTCGCTTTTTTATATTACAATTTTTCGCCATTTTTGGCAACATATAAAACGACTATGGCATTATTTCAAGAATTCGAAAAACAAGGAGTTAAGTTATTCAAATACAGAGGAACTCTTCCGATTATTATCTTAATAGCTGCACTACTTTTATATGCTTATCAAGCTTATAGTGGAATTAAAACCTGTTTCCCTCTAGAAGGAAATATCTATCAACTAATTTGCCTTCTAGTTTCTTTGATAGGCTTGTTTGTTAGAATTCATACCTTGGGCTTTGTATTACCAAATACCTCTGGCAGAAATACTCACAAACAAATTGCAGATGGGATTAATAAAACAGGGATGTATTCATTATTGAGACACCCCTTATATTTAGGAAATTTTTTAATGTGGCTAGGAATTGGAATGTTAACTGAAAATATCTGGTTTAATACTTTCTTTATTTTAAGTTTTTGGTTGTATTATGAGCGTATTATGTATGCTGAGGAAACATTCTTAATAAAGAAATTTGGAAAAGAATACACCAATTGGTCAAAAGACGTTCCTCCCTTCATTCCAAAAATTTCTAACTATCAGAAACCAGAATTAAACTTTGCTTGGAGAAAAGTTATAAGACAAGAGAAAAGCGGAATTGCAGCATTATTCATTGTATTTATGCTTTTTCATCAAATTGCCTTCTACTTTGAAAAATAATACTGTAGATCTTTCCTTTAGCCTATGGAATGTGTTGTTTATCATCTTTACCCTTTACATCATCATTGTAAAGGTGATTCAAAAGAGTACAAATTGGTTAGATATTGAACTTACTCGTTAAATTTTCAATTTTCTTAGCCTCTTCTCATATGGAATAGCGCCACTTTCAAGCTGTTCCACAATTTCTTCTACTATTGCATCCTCCCCATTCGGATCATATTCTAATTTTAAATTAGATCCGAATATCCTGGCTAGCGATTGCCAAATAAATGCAGAGAAAGAGCCTCTTAATGATTTAATGAGATCATAACTTGTATTCCCCGTTTCCCGATCAATTAATTTAACCAGTAATATTCCTTGCTTAATAGTTAAGCCTTTTAATTCTCCTTCAAATTCAGTTTTCAGTTCTCTTTCTACTTGTTTAATGTATTTTTTTCGCTGCGCTTCAGACTTTATGTTTCTCAATGTATCATCAAAATCTTGTAACATCTCTCCTGCTAACTCTGCATATGGATAAACCTTTACAACATATCGCTTCAATCTACCATACTTTCTTCTTTGACGTTTCGTGTATCTTTTATGATCTTGAATAGTTATTGTTCTAATATTGAACATTGGAAAAGTATCACCATCAATGACTACTAACTCTAATACATTTACAGGATAGACAATAGGCTGCGCTTTTATTACAACAGGGAGTATAAAGAATAGAAATAGACTATAAAATATGGCTGCTTTCAATTTCTGTTATTTAATGTCAAGATAAAGATAACGAAAACCGTGCCTTTTTTAATTGCTGCTTAATTTTGGAACATGGAAACTAGAGAAGCGATATCAGAAACAGTAGAGCATTTGAAAAAAGGTGAAATAATTTTATTCCCAAGTGATACGATTTGGGGACTAAGTTGTGATGCAACTAACGTTGAAGCTGTCGATCGCTTAATTCAATTAAAAGGGAGAGCTCAACACAAAAGTTTCATTGTATTAGTAAATTCAGACCGAATGATTAATCAATGCATTAAAGATACACCAGAAGTGGCTTGGGACATGATTGATTATACGGAGGAGCCACTAACTTTAGTCCTTGATGATGGACAATTTGTTGCACCTAATGCCATTAATCAAGATGGAAGTTTGGGAATTCGAAAAGTACAAAGGGGAGCCATTAATACTCTTCTATCTAAATTTAATAAACCAATCATTTCTACATCGGCTAATTTCTCCGGAAAACTTTCAGCTTTGACTTTTCAAGAGATTGATTCAGAGTTAAAGAATCAAGTAGATTATACCTTTCCTCTTGAGCAAAAAAGTAAAATCAAAACTCATGCAAGCAAAATAGTAAGAATACGTTCAAATGGAGAAGTAGAAATTCTTAGAAAATAAGGGCAATTCGTACTTTTGAAAAAAATATTCCCTTGCGAGAAAAACTCCAACACCCCATATTTGAACAGCTCTCAATCGTAGCCGATGAATTAGGATTAGAAACCTACGTGATTGGTGGTTTTGTGCGAGACCTTATACTGAATAGAGAAAGTAAAGACATTGATGTTGTTTGTGTTGGAAGCGGAATTGATTTAGCAAAAGCAATAGCTAAAAAGCTAGGTATTAAACAAGTTTCTGTTTTTAAGAACTTTGGAACAGCCATGATTAATTTCAAAGGTTGGGAGATAGAATTTGTTGGAGCAAGAAAAGAATCATACAATCGAAATAGTAGAAAACCAATTGTCGAAAATGGAAGCCTAGAAGACGATCAAAACAGACGGGATTTTACCATTAATGCTATGGCGATCTGTTTAAATAGCCAACGTTATGGAGAACTTGTAGATCCTTTTGGTGGAATGCAGGATATAAAAGATAAAGTGATTAGAACACCATTAGATCCTGAGATAACCTATTCTGATGATCCGCTTCGAATGATGAGAGCGATTCGTTTTGCAACTCAATTAGATTTTAAAATTGAAGCCAACTCACTTGCTGCAATTCAAAAGGAAAAAGAGAGAATCAACATTATCTCTCAAGAAAGAATAAGCGATGAACTCAATAAAATTATTCTTTCGAAAATACCAAGCATAGGCTTCGAACATCTTTTTGACACCGGCTTATTGCATTATTTCTTTCCAGAAATGGTTAAACTATATGGTGTTGATTTTAGAAATGGATTAGGACATAAAGATAATTTTTACCACACATTACAGGTCCTAGACAACTTGTCTGAAAATACAGAAGACCTTTGGTTAAGATGGTCTGCTATTATGCATGACATTGCAAAACCTCCTACCAAACGTTTTGATCCAAAAAATGGTTGGACCTTTCATGGGCATGAAGATAGAGGAGCTAGAATGGTTCCTGAGATTTTTAAGAAGTTAAAACTCCCTTTAGATACTAAAATGAAGTATGTCCAAAAGCTGGTAAAGCTTCATTTAAGACCCATTGCTTTAGTAAAGGAAACTGTTACTGATTCTGCTATTCGACGTCTCTTATTTGAAGCAGGGGAAGACATTGATGATTTAATGTTACTTTGTTCTGCTGATATTACGACTAAGAACTCTAAGAAACAAAATCGCTACTTAAAGAACTTTAAGTTAGTAGAGGAAAAGTTAAAAGAAGTTGAAGAA
>JAESST010000324.1 GCA_016763995.1 Flavobacteriales bacterium
CACAGTCGAATCGACTATAGAGGCGGCTATAAATGAAGCTGGCCCAATGATCGTTGCTGAATTGGTCGCTGTTATTCCATTGTTATCACTTACCGTTACCGTATAAGTACCGGCTACTACTCCGGTAATACTTGCGGTGCTTGCTGAATTAGACCATGCATAGGTATAAGGTATTGTGCCGCCAACTACTGAGGCTGTCGCGCCACCATTAGATAAGCCATTACAACTTACTGTTGAATCTATTACAACTGTTGGTACAGGACCAGCGATTATCGTTATCTGCTCACTGTCTGTACATCCATTATTATCAGTGATGCTTACTGTATATGTTCCTGCTCCTACTCCTGTAATCGTTGCTGTAGTTGCTGCATTACTCCATATATAGTTATAAGGAGCTGTTCCTCCGGTAGCACTTGCTGTGGCTCCGCCTCCTGTGCCTAAATCATTAGAATCTAAAGTAGTTATGGCTATTAAGGCTACTGGTTGAGTAATTGTAGATGATGAAGTACTTGTACAGCCATTCGCATCGCTAATGCTTACTGTATAAGTACCTGCCACAACTCCTGTAATAGAAGCGGTGGTTGCTGAATTAGACCAAGCATAAGTATATGGTGAAGTTCCGCCTATTGCACTTGCTGTCGCGCCACCATCTGCAGAACCATTACAAGAAGTACTAGAATCGACCGATACTCCTGCTGAAAGTAAAGTTGGTTCTGTAATAGTTACCATATCTGTAGTAGTTGCTCCTCCATTTTCAGTTACCGTTACTGTATAAGTCCCGGCTACTACTCCAGTTATACTAGCTATTGTTGCTGAATTAGACCATAAATAAGTGTAAGGAGAAGAGCCATTGCTAACCGAAGCAGTTGCTCCTCCATTAGAATATCCATTACATGAAATTAAAGAATTAATTGTAATGTTAACTTGTAAAGACATTGCACAAGAAGTGTCTAGAGTTACATTAAAGTCATCAGTTATTTCAACAAAATCCCTACTTAATTGAGCACTGTATACTCCAGCAGAATTGAAAATAAAAGAATAAGGATTGCTTGCGCTTAAAGATGATCCATTGTAATTAAGATTGAAGTTAAAATGATCCGCAGCGTTAAAGTTATTGATTGCTACCAAAGAGTCTTTATTTAGAATAGAACGTGAAGAAAGCTCTCCATGCAAGTCATTTCCACTATAATCCCTCAATACATTTATTCCATCTTGACAAAGTGAATTAGAAGGGTAGTACCCAATTAGGTTTGCATGTTTTGGATGCGTACTCTTAATTGCTGCTTGCATTATTGCAGCTATGTCAGTCGAATCTAATACTTCATTCCAAAAAGATACTTCTGTAATGTCTCCGTCAAAGAAGTTGCTAGTTGAACTCCCATCAAATTCTTGTCCAATGGAGATACGACTAGTAGCAGATATAGATTGTCCATTTGTAAAACTAGCTGCTGCTACTCCATCCACCCAAAACTGAGTCGAGTTAGAAGATTCGTTATAGGTATACCCTACAAAATGCCAGTTCCCATCAGTAACCGTTACACCTGAGTTACGATTAGAACCTCCATCGTTAATCCACAATTGTTCGTTGGTAGCAATTCCAAAGTTGGTGACTGTTCCAGTACCACTTGTATTAATCCCAACCAAAACATCTTGACTACCTGAGATGGTACCCGCAGCTCTCATCCACATAAAAATGGAGCGATTGGTATTGATTAAACTATCTCTTATTTCATTTATCTCTACCCAATCGCTATTACTATTATCCAACTCCATTATCGATACTAAGTTGGTAGTCATCTCTGAACCTCTTACTGTATCGTTAACACAAGCAATTGTATCAGGAATGTTGTTCTGAGAAAAGCTTTGGTAATTCAGTTGTAAGTCAATATATAAGAGGCTGTCTCCTCCCATCGTTTTTGGAATGGTATCTACATAAAGACCCGAAGAGGTATATGTTTTACCTGATGGAGAAACATAGCTATTTGCATCGCAAATAGTTGAATTAAAGGAGGTGCAATTTGTTCCAACATTAGATGTGGCGACAAAGTTGGAGTTTGTTCCATTCAAAGAGAATCCATTTAAAATACCGTCTAACCCACTTCCTGACCAATCTGTAAGACTACTTAAGCTACTATTATCTCCATCAGGAACACCCTGATTAAAGGTGTAATATGCTAGCAAGTCTGCACTAGGGTTGGAAATTTCACAATAACGAGCATCCAGTATCTCTTGATATGTTCTTGCTATTTTCCATAATCTAAATTCATCTAATGATGCTAATAAAAAATCACTGGCACCACCGTTATCATACTCTTGACCTATAGACCATTTGTCTGTTGCAGCAAAAGCAGGAATGTTGTTCGTTATGGTAGAAGTAGGTACTCCATCCAAATAAAAATCAAGTGTTCCATTATCAAATACAAATACAAGGTTGTGCCAAGCATCATCTCTCATATTTTGACTGCTGATTACTTTAGATGTTGATCCAACATGAAACTCCAATATTCCATCATCGAGCCATAACAACATTCGAGTTCCATTAGAAGAGGTGTTTACCCCAACTATCGCATCATTTCCAGATTGCCCGGGGGCAACTTTTATCCAGGTTTCAACTGTAAAAGCAGTAGCGCCGGTCATTCCTGAACTCACAGTATTAATGTTGACATAATCACCGCTTCCATCGAAGTTTAAACCGTTTAAGCCCGCTCCAGTACCGTATAATCTAAATTGATAGTTACTTTTTGCAGCATCATTATTTAGTATACTCAACTCTACTGTATCTAAACCAATAGAGTTAGGAGTATATGTAATAGTAAAGCTTGTAGAAGCTCCTGGCAAAAGGTTAGATGCGGGACTATTTGTTACCATAAATTCAGAACTTCCAACTAAACTTACAAGAGGACTTCCATTTAGAGTAAGCGTATCACTTCCTTGATTTAAAATCGTAAAGGATTTACTAATAGACCCTGTATTACTTACAAGTGCTCCTAAGTTCGTATTGTCATTAATAGATGGAGTGTTATCACCATTATTAATGATAATACCATTTCCAGAAATAGAAATATTGGGCTCTGCCCCAACACCGCTTAAGGAAACTGTAGAAGATGCACTGCATACAGTATCTGCAAACTGAATATTTAAATTAGCTGCTTTTAGACCACCAGAACTAGGATTAAAAACAACTGACATTAAGGTCGAATCACCTACCGCTAGGTTCGTATCGGGATAGGTTAAAACAGAAAACATACTATTGTCTGCTCCATCTATACTTAAAGCGCTCGTATCAATTACTACATCTTGGGTTCTATCATTTTTTATATAGAAACTAAGGGTTTCCATACCTGCATTCGGTTCTAAGGTATCAAAAACTAGAGATGGAGGAGTTGTTAAAGGAGCACAAGCTTCAGCAAATTCAAAATAAAGGTCTGTTGTTAGACCCAGATTAACACCGAACTGGTTGTTCCGATTAAAAATCAAAATATAATAATCTCCAGCCGGAAAAAATCCAGCAGAAGAACTTGGGGCATTAAAATCATAAATGGAGGTAAACGAATTATATGCAGGAGCTTGTCCATAAGGTACAGCCTTCCAATTATCAACTCCACGACCTAGTTGTAGAGAATCTCTAAAGCCACAAAAATTCCCAACAGTACTACCTATATATGACAAATCTGAATAAGCAGTAGGAGTAGCTACTAACGGGCGATAGGCAATTATACTCCCTTGTAAAGGCACAAAATTGCTCATCTCGACACGCAATACACCTGCAGAAGGCAATATCACTTTATAAACATATACAGAACAACAGGGTAACGCACTACAGCTACCTTGCATCCCAATGGCGGAAGAACCAGCTGTAGTATTTACACCAGTGTCTGTATATGGGAAAGTGTTAACAACTTGAGGGTTCGTTAAGGTATAGTTTTGCCCAAAAGTTTGAGCAGAAATTCCTAAACAAAGGATTAATAAAAAGCGGTACATTTTTGACATGGTTGATTTTTTTCAGTTGCGAAATTTATGATAACAAAACTCATCAGCTCAAAAAGAGCCTGCAAATTTTTGTGCCGAAAGCGTCCAAATATGTTCTGAACTAACTCTACTCGCCCTCTTTTAGGGCTAACTACCGAATGCTTATTTGCTGCATTAAATCATCTCGGTAATTTTTCCCAATAGGAATTTCTAAATTACTGATAATTACATACCTAGAATTAATGGTATCTAAATAATTTAGATTAATGGTATAAGAGCGATGGGTTCTAAAGAAATTTTTAGGCAAACTCTCGACAAAGTCATTCATCGTAGTTCTTATTAAATGTTTCTTCCCCGATTGAGTATATAGTTCAACATAAACATGCTCGCTTTTAATGAACAAAATATCAGAAAATTTTACCTTATGGTAGAGGTTCTTATCCTTAATGAAGAAAGAGTCTTTGATGATGACATTGTCTTCTGCCTGTTCTCTTTTTGGATTTATACGAGCACCATAATTGTGTAAAGCCATTTCAATAGAGGTATACAAATCATCTTTATTAAAAGGCTTTACCAAATAAGCTGGAGGAGAGAGTTCCTTCGCTCTTCCTACCGTTCTCGGGTCTGCATTAGAGGTTAGAAAAATAAAAGGAATATCGTAATCTTCTTTGATCTTCCATGCCAAATCAATCCCATCTTTACTGCCCGCCAATTGAATGTCTAAAAGAGATAAGTCTGGTCGTTCTTCTTCTAATTGTTCTATGGCTTCAGAATAGTTAATAACAGGCTCCAACACTTCATAACCCAATTTCTCTAAGATGCCGCAAATGTTATCTGCAATTACAATTTCGTCTTCTACTACTTGAATTTTCACTTTCCCCATTATTGAACAAGCTTTCTTTGTTGAGTATCTTTGAATATAATTTCAAATTTTGCTCCTTGATCGTAAAGATAATCTACTTTTCCATACAATTGTCTGCTTAATCGATGAACCAAACGAAGTCCTAATGATTTTGCTTTTTTAAGTTCAAAATCAGGCGCCAACCCATCTCCATTGTCCCCTACTTCAAGGCAGTACTCTCCCACTGAAATATTAGTTAAAGACACAGTTAGTTTTTCTTTTACATTGCTTTTAAAGGCATACTTATAAGCATTGCTAATCAACTCATTTAAAATCAATCCAAGAGGAATGGCTGTATCAATATCAAAAAATACTTCATCGCTTTTTAACTCAACTTTAACTGTGTGTTCCGGCGAATAGACTGATGCTAGCTGATTGATTAATTGATTTGCATACTCTTTAAAAGAGACACTACTAATGTCTTGATTTTGATACAGATTTTGATGTATCAGCGCCATTGCCTTTACTCTACTCTGTCCATCCTCCATCGCTATTAAAGCTGATTTGTCTTCAATTTTATCAGTTTGCAAGTCCAACAGACTACTGATTACTTGCAAATTATTTTTTACTCGGTGGTGTATTTCTTTCAATAAGATTTCTTTCTCTTCATCTCTTTTCGCTAACTCTATTAAGGATTTGTCTACTATCAATTTTTGCG
Organism: Flavobacteriales bacterium; assembly: GCA_016763995.1. Classification (GTDB taxonomy): domain Bacteria; phylum Bacteroidota; class Bacteroidia; order Flavobacteriales_E; family Vicingaceae; genus NORP294. Next base: position 5,529 of record JAESST010000324.1, read on the forward strand.
CTTCAATAACTAGTTTTTGGGCCTTCTCTTTCTTATAGCGATCATATATGTAATAAGCTGCAATTCCAATTAATAAAAGAAAGAAACTCAACGAAATTGTGATTACACTTTGTTTCTCAGTATTCGCTTTTTCAATTGCAAGGTCCTTTTCTACAGATTTAACCTTCTCTTCATTTCTTAAACTATCTTTTATAGCCACCTGCTCATATAAATATTGACTTTCTAGCTTGGTTACTTCTCTTATATTTTCTTTATTTATTAAACTATCTCTAGCAACAATATATTTTTCATAATAATATAATGCTTTCTCTAAATTTCTCCTCCTTTTATTCGTCCGATACAATAAGTGATTGGCATCTCTTAAGCCTCTCGGGTATCCTTTTTCTATTGCTAATTCCAAACTAATTTTTCCATGCGATTCTGCTAAGCTTAACTTTTCGAGTTCAAAATAAGTTTCCCCTAATCGATGATGAGAAAAAATGAGGCCTTGTTTATCATTTATTTCATTTCTTATTTCAATTGATTGTTTGAATAACTCAATAGCGTCCTCAAACATCGCTCTTTTCTTATTGCAACTACCCAAATTAACAAATACCACCCCCAAACCTCTTTGATTATTTTCTAGCTGATATAACTCTTTGGTTTTCTCAAAATAGACTATTGCTGAAGCTATACTATCTACCAAGAGTTGATTTAATCCTAGATTGTTATATGCCAGAGCTTTTGAATTATTATCTTTTGCACTATCTGCATAATTTACTGCTAGTTTCAACGAATTAGAAGAAGTAGCGTAATCTTTTAAATTTTTTTGAATGACACCTAGTACAGTATAAGATTTTGCTAACATTCCGAAAGCTTCTATTTCTTTCGAAAGCTGAATCGACTTTAATAGCAGATCTGTTGACGAATTAAAATTTGCATTCAAAAAATAGTTGACTCCTAATGAGTTGTACGAGCTTGCAAGTTGCCTTTTATAAAAAAAAGACTGATTTACAGTCAGTTCGCTTAGTAATTTTGTTTCACATAATTCAATAATCAATTGGTGAGTGTCTTTATTTCTTATACGATCTGAAGATGCTGTTTCATTAGCAATTTTCCGTAAAAGAATCACTCTATTGCTATCCGAAAGCCCACTCTGAATGCGCGCTTCCAGCGAATCTATAACAAAAGCCTTGTTCTGGGATTGAATAGATAGAGAGGTAAAAATCAAGAGCGTCAAAATTATTCTCGAAATGATACATATAACTGTTCTCATCTCTTGATTAACTAACCCGTTTACGTTGCTGTGTATCTTTAAATTCGATTCTAAAATTAGCTCCTTGTTCGTAGTTATACTCTACTTTACCATATAGTTGTCGACTTAGTCGGTGAACCAATCGGAGACCCAATGATTTTGCCTTATTAACTTGAAAGTCTTCTGGTAAACCTTTCCCATTATCTTTTACAGTTAAAAGATACTCTCCTTCTGCTTGCTCTAGTAACTCAATGTCTAATTGAGCTAGATCAATGTCTACAAAAGCATATTTAAAAGCATTACTGATTAACTCATTTAAGATTAAGCCAATTGGAATAGCTGTATCTATATCCAACACAATGCTATTTCCTTTTATTTTAAAGTTTGCTCTATTAGATAATGCATATACAGCGCTTAACTGTTTTATCAACTGATTAACATAATCCTCAAATACAATTTCTCCGATTTCCTTATTCTGGTATAATTTCTCATGAATTAATGCCATAGCTTTTACTCTACTCTGGCCATCTTCTACAGCAGAAAGTGCTTGCTTGTCTGAGATATCTTGAGATTGAATATCTAACAAACTGCTAATTACTTGTAAGTTATTTTTAACTCGATGATGAATTTCCTTCAATAACATTTCTCGTTCTTCTTTCTGAATTGAGATTACATTATTCTTCGACTCCAAAGTTTCATTTGCCTTTTTCTTTTGCTTAAATAAACGGTAGGTGAAAATTGAAAAAATTACACTTAAAGTTAATATGATTAATGTGGCCATTAATAGAAAGGTTTTCTGCCTCTCTTTGGTTTGCACTTGCTTTATACTTGAATTTTTGATTTTTAGATCTTTCTCTAACAGCTGAATTTCTAACTCTTTTTTTTCAGTTTCATATTTAGTCTGAGTTTCTGTTAAGGCATTTATTTTTTCCGTAGAAAACAGAGAGTCTTGAATAATTAAATGTTCATTAACATAGTAGATTGCCTGCTTTTCCTTGCCAAGCTTACTGAGTAATTTAAACAAAAGAGCTGCAGACTCAGACTTGTTCTTATACAGCCCTAATTCATCCGACAAATTATATGCTTTTTGAGCAAAGTCAACAATTAAATTCATATCAGAGAACTCAGATTCTTTTGACTTTAAATAATAAGCATTCGCTAAATCAAGATTGATATACATGAATTGCCTTTTCTCTCCGTAGCTCGGGAAATAAGATTTTGCTAGTAGATAATTTTCAATACATTCCTCTATCTTACTTTGTTTTCTATAAATGTCTCCAACTCCTATATAATACTTCATAATAGCAGAAGAATCATTTAATTCTAAGTTTATTTCATTCGCTTTATTTAGGTTCTGAATTGCTTCTTCTAAACGCTCCATATTGGTTAATAAAGCGCCTAAGTTTTGATAGCTCATGCCTTGCATATGTCTATCTTTCTCTTCAATGCTTAAGGCCAATGCTTGCCTGGTATATGCTAATGCTTCTTCAAGATTATTTGTTTCTTTATAAACAAGGCCTATATTTAATAGACTAGAGGCTTTGATTTTTATCCCGCCTTGCTTTCTGAATTCTATAGACTTGATCAAACTTTTTGACGCTAAATCAAATAAGCCTTGTTGAATATATAAAACCCCCATATTATTATTGGCTTGTCCCAACTTGTCATACGCTTTAATTTTTTCCCCAATCTCGATCGCCTTTTTATAACTAATCAATGCACTGTCCCTTAAATTGGAATTTAAAAACGCATTTGCCTTTACTAGTATAAAACTAGTGAGTTTCATGCTATCTCCCTGCTGAATAGCAAGTTTAATAGTAACATTACAGGTTTCAATTACTTCTTTTAATTTCCTTGTCCCGTTAAAAAAGGAGACCAGTTTGTCTAACGCTAAAAATTGAAGTTCTGGTAATTCAGCAACTTGAGACAGATCAATAGCTTTATTAAATAATATAAGCGAGGAGTCTGGCTTGGTATTTTTCAACAATTCCGCAATTTGAAGCTGTATTTTAATTCTTGAGGAATCTGTATTTGCTTTGTTAAATTCTAACGAGAGAGAATCAAGCTGATGAACCTGCGCGGATGCAGTTAACAAAAACAGTAGAGAGAATACTAAGGTATAGAGAAACTTCATTTTAACTAATTATAAACATTAAAAAACAGAGAATTGAATTGATCCACAATCATTTTCAACAAAACCTTTAAAAGAACCGAAAATAAGGGAATTAATCATTCTCTAAAAACTATGCTCTCAAAATTCAGCACATTTCTAAATCGTTTCAGCACATTATTCTCAACTTAATACTCACAATAAAAATCAGGCATACCATTTATAACACTTCTAATCGATCTGCATCCATTTTTATAAATACGAACAATAAAATAGTAAAGGCCCAAAGCGAGGACCCCCCGTAGCTAAAAAAGGGTAATGGAATCCCAATAACTGGAGCTAAGCCGATGGTCATACCAATGTTAATGGTAAAATGAAAGAAGAAAATAGCAGCTACTCCATAGCCATATATTCGTGCAAAAGCAGAACGTTGCCGGGCACATAAGAAGAGAATCCGAAGCAACAGAGTCATGAATAAGGCCACAACAAAGAAACTACCGAGAAAACCCCATTCTTCCCCTATGGTACAAAAAATAAAATCTGTACTCTGCTCAGGCACAAAATCATATTTTGTCTGTGTTCCTTTTAAGTAACCTTTCCCAGTAAAGCCTCCTGAACCTATAGCGATTAAAGATTGATTTACATTATAACCTGCTCCATAAGGATCTGATTCTATGCCTAACATTACATTTATCCGTTTCGATTGATGCGGCTCTAATACGTTATTAAAAACATAATCGACACTTTTAAATAATCCCGTACAAGCAATAAAAATAACAGAAAGAAGTATTAAAATTCTCTTCTTGTTTCGATTAAAATAATAGATGATTCCCAACAATAAGAAGGTCACAATAATTAACATCCAACCACCACTTAAACTTAACTCGAAAGGTAAATTATAGACGTCATTCTGAAAAACTAGAGTTATTACAAACAAAAAGGCCGTTACCACCCCGATGAGCAAAAAATTCCCCGACAAACCTTCTCTAAAAAGCACCAAAATAAAAGCCCCATATACTAGTGCCGAACCTGTATCATTTTGAAGTAATATCAAAACCGCAGGAAGTCCAATAAATGCAGCGGCAGTGACTTTCGTTTTTAAATCGCTCATCCGAATATTGAGTGTACTCAGATATTTCGCTAAAGCAAGGTTAGTTGCAAACTTGGAGAATTCAGAAGGTTGAATCTTAAACCCTCCAATAGCAAACCAAGAAGTAGCGCCCTTTGTTGCTGCACCCACCAATAGCACGGCAACTAGAAGTAAGAGAACAAAACCGTATATAAGATAACCGAAAGTGGAAAAAAATCGTTCATCTATGAGCAATATGACCGTAGCAATTAAGCCGGCTGTTCCAATCCATAACAATTGCTTCCCATATCGCTGGCTTGTATCAAAAATACTTTCAAACTCTTCGTTATACACGGCAGCATAGATATTCAACCAACCGGCTAAAATCAAAATTAGATATAAGCCTACCGTCAGCCAATCTACGTTGTCGATTAAAATTTTAGTGCCCCTCATTAACTAGACTATTATGTGTGCCAATTAAATCTCCTTCTAACATCCTCTTTTCAATCTCAGGCCTGGTTATGGTATCTCGTTAATATTCTTCAATCAAAAGCCCTGCAATTGGAGCTGCCCATCGAGATCCCCAATACCCATTCTCAACATAAACAGAAAGAGCAATTTTTGGGTTATCCTTGGGTGCAAAGGCAATAAATGTTGAGTGATCATCGCCATGAGGATTTTGAACAGTTCCTGTTTTACCACAAACCTGAAGAGAATCAATTTTTGCAGATGTTCCTGTTCCCTTCTCTACCACTTGATACATTGCCTCTACCACTTCTTTAAAATGTTGTGCATCAATTCCCGATTCATTTCTCACAATAGTAGAGTCAAGTTCTCGAATAGGCTTTCCATCAATTTCTTTCGCAATGTGCGGAGTGATATAATAGCCTTTGTTAGCAATGGTAGATACCATATTCGCCATTTGCATGGGCGTAAACCCTAATTCTCCTTGTCCAATAGCCAAAGATAAGATCGTAGTTGAATGCCATTTCCCTTTGAGATAATAGCGATCATAATACTCCGTTTCAGGAACAAATCCACTTAACTCATTAGGTAAATCAATCCCCGTTTTTTTCCCTAAGCCAAAATTGGTCACATAATTTCTCCAAACATTATACCCCTCTTCTGCGCTAGGATATTTGTCTATAATACTCCTAAAAACATTACAGTAATACGCATTGCATGAAGTCTGAATGGAATACTCTAAATTTACTGGAGAGGGGTGCGGATGACAACCCATTTTACGACTTCCAAAACGATAACCCCGACTGCATGAATAGCGCGTGTTTGGTGTTAAAACTTCTTCTTGTAAACCTATTAAAGCATTAATACTCTTAAAGGTAGAACCCGGGGGGTACTTTGCCATAAGCGCTCTATTAAATAAAGGCTTGAGCGTATCAATGCTTAATTTTGCATAGTTTCTGGAACGAGACCTCCCCACCAATAGATTGGGATCATATGTAGGCATGCTAATTAAAGCCAAAACCTCTCCTGTTTGTGGGTCAATGGCTACAATACTTCCTTTTTTGTTCTGCATCAAGAGCTCCCCGTATGCTTGAAGTTTTGCATCGAGAGTGAGTTGAATATCACCTCCTGAAATAGCAGTAGTATCATATGCTCCATCCATAAATTGTCCCTTATGGCGATTAAACACATCCACCATCTGAACCTCCTGTCCCCTTTTTCCTCTCAGAGCTGTTTCGTATTGCTTTTCTATTCCACTAATTCCAATATGATCTCCTGACTTATAATAGTTATTTTTTTTAATCACTTTAGGGCTTGCTTCTCCTACATAACCCAATAAATGAGCGGCTGTTTGTTGCGGGTAGGTTCTTAAGGTTCTAGTTTGAACAAAGAATCCCGGATAATTGAACAATTGCTCTTGGATTTTAGCATAAGACTTAGCAGATATTTCCTTCTCGAAAATAGAAGCTTTGTGCCGAGAGTATTTCTTTGCTTTTTTAAACTTTTCTCGATAATCTTCAATGGGAATTTCTAATAAAGAACAAAAGCCTATTGTATCAAACTCCTTTTCGACTTGTTTCGGAACAATCATTAAATCGTATGCTGCTTCATTATAAACCAACAATTCTTCATTACGATCATAAATTAATCCTCGGGCAGGATATTTTACAATTGTTCTCAATACATTATTATCTGCATCTAGTTTATAATGAGTATCAATTACTTGAACGTAAAAAAGGCGAATCAGGAAGATAATTCCAATTCCTAAAAAGATAGCTCCAATAGTATATTGTCTAGATTCAAGTTGTTTCATCGTCTATCCTCAGCGTTGTAATGAAAAAACTGAGTCATTAAAATTAGAATAATGCTAAAAAATGAACTTGCCAGAATACGCCAGATCGTATCGAAAAACTCAGTAAATCGAAATACCTCAACAAAAAAGAGAAAGAAATGATGCAAAAAAGTACAAATGGTAGCATAGGTTAAAAACCAGGTAAAACCTAAATTTCCAATGCTAGGAATTTGACTTCCTTCATAGCCGTCTCTAGGCGCCAAAAACCTTAAGACATATGGACGAATAAAAGCGAGAAATACCATTGCCGAAGTGTGCATGCCTAATGTGTCTGAAAACACATCTACCGATAGGCCCAATAAGAAAGAAATACCCAGCACCATAAATTTGTTCAAATCGATGGGTAACCATAAAACAAACAGAATATACAAGAAGGGGTTAACCGTTCCAGAAAATTGTACATTGTTGAGTACAAATACTTGAATCAAAACAAACAACATAAAGCTAATCGGATATATTATTGCTCTTCTAATCATCCTCTTCCTTCATTTCTTTTTCTAATAACTGTTGTTCTAGAATCGTATTATTCTTAATAACATAAACGTACGACAATTGCTTAAAGTCATTTAATAGCTCTAAATCAATGGCATAAAAATTATCTCCTTCAGGCCCTTCAAAGCTTGTTACTACCGCTGTTGCAATACCTTCAGGAAAAGTAGATGAATAACCACTCGTTATTACTGTGTCACCAATAGTCAAATAAACATGATTGGGAATATCTTTTAGTTTTGCGTGCCTGTAATCGTATTTACTCCCATCCCATTGCATCGACCCAAAATACTTAGTATTTTTTAATTTCACACTTATCTTAGAATCTCCATGTAAAACAGATACGACTGAAGCATAATTATTTGAAACATTTTTAATCATCCCTACTACTCCATTTGGGCCAATAACGCCCATACCGCTTTCTAATCCATTTAGTATCCCAATGTTTAAAGTCAGGTAATTATTCTGCCGATGAACAGTATTGTTGATTATTTTGGCTTTCGCGTAAGAATACTTCCTCCTAAAAACAGTGTCTTTGATAATAATATTTTCTCCAAAAAGCCGCTCAAAACTTTCTATACTAGATTCCCTAAGCCTTCTATTCTCATCACTTAACGCATCATTAACTTCTTTTAAATGTAAGTAATCATCAAATTGAGCATACTTCATATACAATCCTCCACTCAGCCTATTGGTAGAGTTTAGAATGGATGATCGCTGAAAATGATTATTCTTAAAAGGCAAATAAAAAGCTAACAC
>JAESST010000325.1 GCA_016763995.1 Flavobacteriales bacterium
AAAATATTTGCTGACATTGATGTATTCGACATTGAAGTAGATGCTAAGGAAGTAGATCGCTTTGTGGATACGGTAAAAGCAATTGCACCTACGTTTGGCGGAATCAATCTGGAGGATTTAAAAGCCCCAGAGTGTTTTGAAATTGAAAGAAGGTTAAAAGAGGAGTTGAATATTCCGATCATGCATGATGATCAGCATGGCACTGCAATTATTTCAAGTGCAGCATTATTAAATGCTCTTGAACTAGCAGAGAAAAAAATTGAAGATGTTTCGATTGTTGTCAATGGAGCTGGAGCTTCAGCGATGGCATGTATTAAATTATACGTGTCTTTAGGAGCGAGAAAAGAGAATGTTGTGATGTTGGATAGTAAAGGTACTATTCGACAGGACAGAGAAGGCTTAAATAAGTACAAGAAAGAATTTGCAACGACTAAGGATGTATATGAGCTGTCTGATGCCATTAAAAATGCGGATGTATTTTTAGGCTTATCAAAAGGGAACATATTATCTGCGGAAATGGTAAAAACAATGGCAAAAAACCCAATTGTTTTTGCATTGGCAAATCCTGACCCAGAGATTCCTTACAAAGAAGCATTAGCTGCACGAGAAGATATTATTATGGCTACAGGCCGCTCTGATCACCCTAATCAAGTAAATAATGTATTAGGGTTTCCATTTATTTTCAGAGGAGCGCTAGATGTTAGAGCAACAACTATAAATGAGGAGATGAAGCTAGCGGCTGTAAAAGCGATAGCGAAAATTGCAAAGGAGCCAGTGCCGGAGGAAGTGAATGAAGCATATGGGTCTCGAAATTTATCTTTTGGTAGGGATTTTATTATTCCTAAGCCAATGGATCCTAGATTGCTAATGACTATTGCTCCAGCAGTTGCAAAAGCTGCAATTCAATCAGGAGTGGCCCAAGTTCCTATTACAGATTGGGGGAAGTACAAGTTAGAGTTAAATAGAAGGTTAGGTCTTGATAACCAGTTGATCAAGAACATGACGGAGCGAGCAAGAAGGAAACCTCAACGGATTGTTTTTGCAGAGGCTGATAACTATAAAGTGTTAAAAGCTGCACAAATTGTAAAAGATGAAAATATTGCACTGCCAATTTTATTAGGGAATCATGACAAAATAGCTCGGTTAATTGAAGAAAATAGCCTTGAACTTGATGGGATTGAAATTATTAATCCAAAAGATGCAGAAAGAAGAGATCAACGATATAAATATGGTGACGTCTTCTTTAGAAAGCGTCAAAGAAGAGGCGTAACTCAATATGAAGCTCGTCATAAAATGAGAGATCGAAATCATTTTGGGGCAATGATGGTAGAGCAAGGAGATGCAGATGCATTGATTAGTGGTATTACACGAAATTTCCCTGAAACGATCCGTCCTGCTCTTCAAGTAATAGGAACTGAAAAAGGAGTAAATAAAATTGCAGGCATGTACATTTTAATTACTCAAAATGGCCCTGTATTTTTTGCTGATACAACGATTAATGTAAATCCAACTGCTGAAGATTTAGTTGATATTACAGTATTGGCTGCCAAATCTGTAGAGAGATTGAAAATTAAACCACGGATAGCAATGCTTTCTTTTGCCAATTTTGGGTCTACAGATTTTGAAGAATCGAAGAAAGTTAGTGATGCAGTAAAAATTCTACATAAAAATCATCCTGAGATAGTTGTTGATGGTGAGGTGCAAGCAAATTTTGCATTGAACAAGGAATCTATGAGGGAAACATTTCCTTTTTCTAAATTGGTGAATAAAAAGGTAAATGTGTTGATATTCCCAAACTTATCAGCTGGAAATATTGCGTATAAATTAGTTCAGGAAATGGGAGAGATTGAGGCAATTGGACCTATTCTACTTGGGTTGGAAAAACCAGTTCACATTTTACAATTAGGAAGTAGTGTAAGGGAAATCGTAAATATGGTGACAATTGCTGCTGTAGACGCACAAACTAGAAAGTAAGATGATAGCTCATATAAATGGAAAACTGGTAGAAAAAACACCAACTTATGTTGTTATAGAGTGCAATGGAGTGGGGTATAAATTGAATATTTCCTTAAGTACCTATTCTAAATTAGGAGCAGATGAAAGCTGTAAGCTTTTTACTGAGTTTATTGTTAGAGAGGATGCTCAGTTATTGTACGGGTTTACTGATCATGCTGAAAGGAGGTTGTTTCAATTGCTCATATCGGTATCAGGGGTTGGCCCAGCTACGGCGTTGTTAGTGCTTTCTTCTGCTGATGCAGAAGAAATACAACAAGCAATTTTAGGCGGAAATGCAGCATGGTTTAAGGGGGTTAAAGGTATAGGCCCTAAGTCAGCACAGAGAATTATTATTGATTTGAAAGATAAAATCTCTAAAGAAAATATTTCTGCAGATAATTCTTTAAGATTAAACAATACTGTAAAGGAAGAATCGTTATCAGCTTTGGTTAATTTGGGCTTCAATAAAAACCAAGCTGAAAAAATGATTGTGAAAATTTTGCAAGCAAATGCTGAAGCAGCTGTTGAAGAGGTAATAAAATTAGCGTTGAAAGGATTGTAATAAGAGAGTAAGAAAATTGAGTAGTAAAAAACGCTATATAAGTAGATTCATCTTACCGATGATATTAATTGGGACTTTTGTCAGTTCCATGTTGGCATTTACGCCAATAGAGCCACCTGAATTAGGTGGCTTTGGTGTTTTATTCGCTCCAGCTGATTCTACGGAAGATGATACAGGGAAAATAGAGCTGCCATTTCCATTTGAAGACAAGAGTAACGAAGGTTATGAGAAGCAGGCTAGTCCCCTTTACATGGACGATCCGGCGAACATAGAGAAGAAATTTGAGTATGATCCTATAACAGGAGAGTATAAGTATTTTCAGAAATTAGGAGATAGGAATTTTAGAAACCCAAATACAATGTCGTTGGAAGAATACCTCCAATATGACATGGCCAATAGTCAGAAAAATTTCTGGAGACAAAAATCAGCAGCAGAAAGCTTAAACCAGACGGAAGGGTTTAGGCCACAAATTAATATAAAGGGAGAGCTATTTGATCGGATTTTTGGAGGTAATGTTATTGATATTCGGCCTCAAGGTTCTGCGGAGCTTTCATTTGGGTTAAACATTTCAAAAAGAGAGAATCCTATATTACCTGAACGACAACGAAGAACTAGCACATTCGATTTCAGTCAGAAGATTCAATTGAATGTAATTGGGAACATTGGAGAAAAGTTAAAAATTCAAACCAGTTACAATACTGAGGCGACCTTCGATTTTGAGAATCAGACAAAACTTGAGTACACAGGATACGAAGATGAAATCATTAAAAAAATTGAAGCGGGAAATGTTGCATTGCCTCTTCAAAGTTCTCTAATCACAGGAAGTCAAACCCTATTTGGATTAAAAACAGAATTGCAATTTGGCCGTTTAAGAGTAACAACTCTATTCTCACAGGAGAAAGGAGAGAAGAAGGAAATTAATATTTCAGGGGGTGCACAAGTTCAAGAATTTGAAAAGTCTGCATCGGAATATGAAGACAATAGACACTACTTCCTTTCTCATTTATTTAGAGAAGAGTATGAAAGCAATCTAGCTTCACCTCCACGAATTACTTCAAGAATTAAAATTGAGGCAGTAGAAGTATACATAACCAATACACAAGGTTCATTTACAAATACCAGAAATATACTTGCATTTACAGACCTTGGAAATGATAGGAGGATAGATAATGACAGCATCGTTCAAAAGATTGGAAATGCTTCGGTAGCAGACAATGCATCAAATAATTTGTATTCAAATTTAGTTCAAGGTTTTGGTAGTCCTGAATTGATTCGTGGATTTAATGAAGCAGATCGAATTCTTCAAGAAGAGGGCCTGCAAAGTGGAAAGGATTACGAAAGACTTGAGAATGCAGTTTTACTTCGACCAAATGATTATACCTTGAATACAAAGTTGGGTTATATCTCCTTGAATAGAACATTGAATCCGCAAGATGTATTAGCAGTGTCTTTTCGATACACGTACAATGGGAGAGTTTATCAAGTAGGTAACCTTTCTACTGATGGAATTGACGGACAGCAAGCTTTGTTTTTAAAACTATTAAAAGGAACAATTATTAACCCTTCGTTACCTTCTTGGGACTTAATGATGAAGAATGTTTATTCTTTAGATGCGTTTAATGTTAGCCCCGAAAATTTTACGTTTGAGATTTGGTACTTGAATGACGAAACTGGTGTTGAGATCCCATATTTTCCTTCTGGAAAACCAGCGAATACTCCTTTGATTAATGCACTTGGCTTAGATAGAATGACGGTAACAAATCAGCTTCAGCCGGATGGATTGTTTGATTTTATTCAAGACGTTACTATTAATGCTAAAAATGGGAAAGTCTACTTTCCAGTACTAGAACCTTTTGGAGATTATTTAAAGTCGAGATTCGATGACCCGAAACTAGCAGACAAGTTTGCATATGATTCTCTTTATACGACTACTAAGATTTTAGCACAGCAAGATGTAGATCATAACCGATATAGTTTTAGAGGTCGATATCAATCGAGTTCTGGTTCAGAAATTTCATTGAACTCTTTTAATATTCCACAGGGCTCAGTAACGGTTACTGCGGGTGGTGCACAATTAACTGAGAATGTAGATTATACGGTAGATTATAATTTAGGTCGTGTAAGAATTTTAAACGAGGGAATTTTGGCTTCAGGGCAACCGATAAAGGTTTCATTAGGGAGTAATTCTTTGTTTAATGTTCAAACGAAAACATTATTGGGTTCTCGTTTTGATTATAGAGTTTCTGAAGATATCAATATTGGGGCTACCATTCTGAACTTAACGGAACGACCTTTAACTCGTAAAATTAACATAGGTGATGAGCCAATTTCCAATACGATAGTAGGAATAGATGGGTCGTTTACAACAGATGCACCCTACATTACGAAGCTGGTAGATATGATCCCTTTCTACAGCACAAAGGCAAAATCTACACTTACTATTTCTGCTGAGGCGGCAAAATTATTTCCTGGAAACTCTAAGGCAATTACAAAAAGTGGGATTGCATATATTGATGATTTTGAAGGGAGTCAAACTGTTTTAGATATCCGATCTGCTAACTCGTGGAGTTTGGCGAGTGTTCCTCAAGGACAGAGTGATCTATTTCCTGAAGCACAGACAAATGGAGACAGAGCTTATGGGTATAATCGAGCAAAATTAGCATGGTATACGATAGATCCTTTATTTTTTAGAGATGATTCAAGAACACCTGGCCATATTAAGGGCTCGGAAAGTCAAACAAATAATTTCTCAAGAGAAATCCCTCAATCAGAAGTGTTTCCCAATAGAGATCCTGAACCGGGGTTGGTGAATAATTTGCCAACTTTAGATTTGGCATTTTATCCAGAAGAAAGAGGAGCTTATAACTATGAAACAGGGCCTACTCAGTTTTCTGACGGAATGGATCAAGATGGAAATCTGATCAACCCTGAAACAAGGTGGGGAGGTATTATGAGAGAAATAACCTCCAGTGATTTTGAGGCTTCAAATGTAGAGTTTATACAATTTTGGATCATGGACCCTTTTAATGAGGAAGATGGGAACATTAACCAGAATGGTGGAAACCTTTATTTTAACATTGGATCTGTTTCTGAAGATATCCTAAAGGACTCTAGAAAGAGTTTTGAAAATGGATTTTCTACTGACGGTAGCGTACTCAATACAGATATTACTATTTGGGGAAGGATACCAACAATTCAATCGGTAGTGAATGCTTTTGACAATAATCCACGCTCACGTGAATTTCAAGATATTGGTTTAGATGGCTTATCAGATGTAAATGAGCGAGATTTCTTTTCGGGATACTTAGATTCATTAAGCAGTAGAGTTAGGCCTGAGGTATTTACTTCTTTTTTCAATGACCCATCTAATGACAACTACCATTATTATAGAGGTGGAGATTATGATGCAGATCAACTTTCGATTCTTGAAAGATATAAAAGATTTAATGGGCACCAAGGGAATTCCCCGACTTCAGAACAATCACGAGAATCCTATCCTACAGCCGCAACAACCATTCCTGATGTGGAAGATGTAAACAGGAATTTTAATTTGGACAGAACAGAAAGTTACTATCAATACAAAGTAAGCTTATCTCCTGACCTATTGACTCCAGAGAATGTGGGGAATAATTTTATTACAGATGTAGTGAGAGCTACCTCTCAGGTAAAAGGGCAGACAAAAAAAGTGAATTGGTATCAATTTAAAATACCTATCCGTCAGCCTCAACGTACTGTTGGAGAAATTCGAGATTTTAAATCAATTCGTTTTATGCGTATGTTCTTACAAGGCTTTGATGAGCGATTAATCGTTCGATTTGCTCGTTTAGGATTGGTTAGAGGAGAATGGAGAGCCTATAATGGAAATGAACTACCACCAGGCGATACGCATGGAGGAGAACCTGGAGCGACTATTTTCAATATTTCAGCGGTTAATGTAGAAGAAAACTCAAGTAGAGTTCCAATTAATTACACTATTCCTCCGAATATTAATCGTGAAATTGACATAGGAACAACAAACCAAAGGCAATTGAATGAGCAATCGCTGGTTCTTGATGTTTGTGACTTACAAAACGGATATTCAAAATTTGCTTTTAGATATTTAGATTTAGACATACGACAGTATAAAAAGTTAAAGATGTTTGCGCATGCAGAGGCAGGTGTTGAGGATGAGTTTTTAAATAATGGAGATGTGTCGGTAGTACTTCGTTTGGGAACAGATTTCGAAAATAATTTTTATGAATACGAAGTTCCTTTGCAAGTAACCTTACCAGGTCAAAATCAGGCAGAATTGGTTTGGCCTTTTTTTTGTTATTGGGCTAGTAGAATTCAAAGTGTAGAGTTTTGTCTTGCCAAATTTTCGCGTTATTTTGACAATCCCCCTTTTTTCCAGTTCT
>JAESST010000025.1 GCA_016763995.1 Flavobacteriales bacterium
TAAAGGTCATAGCGAACGACGATAGAAGTGCGGCTATCTTGCTAATGAAGAACAGCTATTTCAATCTGACAGAGAAAGGCTACTTTCGAACTTTGCACCTCAGTACAATTCCTCAAGTACCTTGGGTGGACAAAGCTTTGCTTTGTTTGTATCGAAAGGCACTTTGGGAATTTGTAATTAAAAACCCCCAGATTAACAATGAAATAATTACTAAAGACTAATGTCTAATTACCAATGAAATAATTTCTAATGAGTAATGTCTAATTATCATTTCTGTTCTGCTAAAAATTCATAACAATCCTACTTACATACAAACCGATCTTTAAATGATTTATGCAATTGTGCTGTTTTAGCTGTTCCGTATTTCAAAAAAATGATTGATTTTTCTGACCCTGAAACATATAACATCCGTTATGCGTAAAAATGGGAAATATGGGGAATTTGTATTCTAAATTAGAGCGCATTGATAAGGATAAGGATAAGGCCATTTTTTTGTTGGAATATTGCTCTTTGAATAAAATTAGAAGGTGGAAAGAATGTGTCGAAATAGCCACATTAGCAAAAGAGATATCAGAAAAAATAAATTACGAAGAAGGTGTGGGTTTGGCTAATCTTGAAATAGGATATCAAAATTGGTTTGAAGACAGACATGATGTTGCTCATACCTTGTTACAGAAGAGTATCGATATCCTGAGAAATACAGATAATTACTTCAAATTTTCAAGAGCTGCTGCTGTTAAAGCTTCCATTTTATGGTCAAGAGGAAATAGACGAGATGCGATTGCTGAAATTTTTGATAGTTTGAGCCATGTTAGAGCCCTTGGGATTAAAACAGATAGCCTATGGTTAGAATGGTTTTTAGGAATTTTTTATTTTGATTTAAAAGATTACGAAAATTCAGAAAAGCAGTACATTAAATCCCTTCAACTTATCGAAAAATTAAAATTTCAACCGAAAGATGCTTATGCATATTGTTTGATTGGATTAGGCGGAGTTCTGCTAGCTACCAACAGGGGTGATAAAGCTCATGAATACTTCTTGAAGGCCAAAGAGTTTTCAGCAACAAATAATTTATGGATGCAACATGCAAGGATACTGCATGATTTAGGAAAGTATTATAGAAGCCAGAATAATCTAGCCAAAGCAAAAGAATATTTTTATGAAGCTTATGAAATTAGATACTTGCAGAACACAAAACCTGCATTAATAAGTAGTCTTTTAGCTCTCGTTGAAATTGAGACAGATTTCGATAAGGCCTTAATTCTTGCCTCAAAAGCATTATCATATTCAAAAGAAATGAAAATGTTAGAAAAAACTCTTGAGAGTCATTTAATGATTTCTCAAGTTTACAAGAGTTTGAATGATTTTGAAAGGTCTCGTTTTCATTTGGAGGAAGCGAATATGATTAAGGACCAACTATCTGGATATAAGTTTAGTTCTGAAATCAAAAATGAAGAAAATAGATTCATTAACGAATTGATAAAAAGAGAATCAAAAAACCTCCAAAACCAAAATGAATCGCTTAAAAAAGCGAATAAAACTATTAGGAAACAGCTTAAACAGATTAAACAAAAAAACGAAGAGAAGGTTATTCTTCTTAAAGAAATTCATCACAGGGTTAAAAATAGTCTACAACTTACAATTAGTATGATCCGGCTTCAAAGAAATCAATTGTCTGATGACCAAGAAATAGCATTAGTTCTAAAAAACGCTGAAACGAGAATAGCTGCGATTGCATTGGTTCATCAATTTCTGTATCAAGATGAAAATGTCAGATTTATATTGTTGAACAGATATTTAGAACAGCTAATCTCTACTTCTTTGAGTTGTTGTGAGGTGGATTTTAAGATTCAATGCCCTGAAATAAGGATTAGAACAAAATTAATGACGCCACTAGCTCTTATTATATCAGAATTAATCTCGAATACACTTAAACATGGATTTTCCAAAGAAGCTACAATAAAAAAGTATTATGTTTTTATTTCAATAGCTGAAAAGGGTCAAATTCTTATAAGGTTAGTTGACAATGGCCAAGGATTACCAACTAATTTTGACATTTATGCTAAAGATAATGGTCCAGGACTTGGTCTTGAATTGATAAGAGGTTTATCTGAACAAATTAATGCTGATGTAATAGGAAAGAATATTGATTCAGGAACTGAGTTCCAAATAAAATTCATTTTGTAACCTACACCCACTAGCATCCGAAAGTTTTTAAAGAACAGTTAAAAACCTATCTGTATCCTCTTGTTTATAGCCATAGATTTGTTTGTGATCTGAAATTAACTTTGTTAAATAGCTTAGTATCGGGAGGTATTTGGGGGATTTGTAATTAAAAATTATTCTGGGTTTTCTGCGAAAAACTTTTTAGCAGCATCTTGTTCCGCTCTCTTCTTTGAATTTCCTTCGCCAGTTGTCACCAACTTATTCCCAACAAAAAGTTCACACTTGAAATAGCTGGGCTCCTTATCTTGAACCGCAGAAGTGGAAAATTTATAGCTTGTTTTTTTACTTTGAGTAAATTCGATTAGCTTGCTTTTAAAGTTAGTTTCGGTGGCAAGTAGTTTTTCCACGTCTATATAGTCTTTGATAATCTTATGAACCACAAATTTTTTGCAATTTTCGTAGCCTTTATCTAAGTAAATAGCCCCGATCAATGCTTCGAAAGCATCTCCATAAATAGACCTAGAACGGTTTAGATTGGCAGAGGTTTCTAAGAAACTATCCAAGCCAATATCTACAGAAAGTTGATTTAAAAAACTTCTGCTTACAAGCTTAGATCTAATTTTTGTTAGAAAACCTTCATCCTCATAAGGGAATTTTTGAAAGAAAAACTCTGCTACAATTGCTCCTAAAATAGCATCTCCCAAAAATTCGAGACGCTCATTACTAACTTTCTCGTTTTCTTGTTGCTCGTTTACAATGGATTTGTGTGTAAAGGCTTGTTCGTATAAATTAGCATTACTTGGGTGGAATCCAAGAATACTCTTTAACGTTTTTTGTTTGCTCTTATCAGAAAGAAGAAAGTATTTTATTCCTCTAAATAGACTCAAGCCTTAAATCTTTTTGAAAATAGCAGAAGCGTTATGGCCTCCAAACCCGAAAGTATTACTTAGTGCCGCTCTTACTTCTCTTTTTTGAGCTTTATTGAATGTGAAGTTTAATTTAGAATCAAACTCTTCATCATCTGTAAAGTGATTAATCGTAGGGGGTACAATGTCATTTTTTACAGACAAAATACAGGCAATTGATTCAATAATTCCAGCTGCCCCCAAAAGATGACCAGTCATCGATTTAGTTGAACTAATGTTTAAGTTGTATGCGTGGTCGCCGAACACTTGTTTAATTGCTTTTGATTCTGCAATATCTCCTAAGGGAGTCGAAGTTCCATGAACGTTAATGTAGTCAATGTCTTCCGGAGTCATTTCTGCATCTTCTAACGCATAATTCATCACATTTTTTGCGCCTAATCCTTCAGGGTGAGGTGCCGTCATGTGATATGCATCTGCAGATAGTCCACTACCGACAATCTCTGCATAAATTTTTGCTCCTCTGGCCTTTGCATGCTCGTATTCTTCTAGAATTAAGCTTCCGCCTCCATCGCCCAAAACAAAGCCATCTCGATCCTTATCAAAGGGGCGTGATGCCGTTGTTGGATCATCGTTTCTTTTAGAAAGTGCTTGAAGGGCATTAAATCCTCCAATTCCTGCCTCTGTCACAGCTGCTTCAGACCCACCTGCTACACATAGATTCATTTTACCTAATCGAATATAGGTAACAGCGTCTATAACCGCATTGGTACTGGAAGCACATGCAGAAACGGTGGTAAAATTTGGTCCTCTTAATCCGTACTTAATAGAGATGTGCCCTGGAGCAATATCTGCTATCATTTTAGGAATAAAAAACGGATTAAATCGAGGAGTTCCGTCACCGGCCCCGAAAGCAATCGCTTCGTCCTGAAAAGTTTTTAATCCACCGATACCTGCTCCCCAAATTACACCAAAACGATCTTTATCAACTTTTTCAAGATCTAAACCTGAATCAGCCATTGCTTCATCGGTTGCCACCATCGCATATTGCGCAAAAAGATCTAGCTTTCTAGCTTCCTTGCGATCAAAGTGATCTAATGGATTATAATTCTTTACCTCGCAGGCAAACTGAGTTTTAAACTTAGAAGCATCAAACTGAGTAATGGGAGCAGCTCCGCTGCTCCCATTTATCAATGCGTTCCAATATTCTTCAACCGTATTACCGATTGGCGTAATTGCGCCAATTCCTGTAACAACAACCCTCTTCAACTCCATAGTGTCAGAGAAATTTATTATTTAGCATTTGCTTCTATGTAAGAAATTGCATTCCCTACGGTTGCAATCTTTTCAGCTTGATCGTCTGGAATAGCGATGTTGAATTCTTTTTCAAATTCCATGATCAATTCAACTGTATCTAGTGAGTCAGCTCCTAAATCATTTGTGAAACTCGCGTCACCATTAACTTCGCTTTCTTCTACGCCTAATTTGTCAACGATAATTGCCTTTACTCTTGCTGCTGTATCTGCCATTTTTTTTATTTTAATTTAAGTTGCAAAGAAAATCCTAATTGTATGAATTTCAAAATTTATTTTCAATACAATTTAATAGTGAACCATAACCTCTTTTAAATCTTTCCTTTCCAGAATAGGAACTTGCGCTTTTTCTGCAGCAAAACCAACTGGTAAAAGTAAATAAGGTTTCTCATTTTTGGGCCTTCCCAAAATTTCTGCCAGAAAATCCATTGGGCTCGGAGTGTGCGTTAACGTTACTAACCCCGCATGATTTATGGCAGAAATTAACATACCAGTAGCTATTCCAACAGATTCGTTTACGTAATAATTTTTTGATTTGCCTTGCTCATCCTCATCATAAGTTTTCTTTAAAATAACAATAAGCGCAGGGGCAATTTCTAAGAAAGGTTTGTTCCAATCTGTACCAAACTTTTCTAGATCCTGTAGCCAAGCTTCACTCATTCTACCGTGGTAATTCTCAAATTCTTCTTTTTCGGCAGCTTCGCGTATCTTTTTCTTCATTTCTATTGAAGTAATAACGGCGAAAACCCATGGTTGTTTGTGCGCACCAGAGGGTGCAGTAGAAGCTGCTTTAATGATATTTTCGAGGACTCCATCAGGAATTTTCTTATCCGAGAATTCACGAATAGATCTTCTTCCATTTAATTCATGATAAAACTCAGCACTCCTGTCTTTTTGATATTCTTCGCTGAAATTCTTGGGCTCGTAAAATTTAAAGCCTTCTTTTGGGTGATTTGCTTTACTCACAGGTTGATTTAAACTAAATTTGGAAATTGATTTTTTAACATGTCCAAGATAGCCATTTTTGCATCAGGGGAAGGCAGTAATGCAAGAGAAATTCTACGTTTTTTAGATAATAAAAATAGTGGGGTTCATGTATCTATGCTCATCTCCAACAAAACTTCTGCAGGTATTCATAAAGTTGCAGAAGAATACTCAATTCCTATTCAAACTTTTTTGAATGCTGAATTTACGTCGGGAGAGAAAGTTGTTGCTCTTTTAGAAGAAAAAGAAATTGAATGGATAGTTCTAGCAGGATTTTTAAGAAAAATAGAAACTACTATTTTGGGGAAATTTGAAAATAAAATCATTAACCTTCACCCTTCTTTATTACCAAAATATGGAGGGAAAGGGATGTATGGCCGTTATGTGCATCAAGCAGTTATTGAGGCTCAAGAACCTGAAAGTGGAATTTCAATTCACTTAGTAAATAGTGAGTTTGACAAAGGGGAGATTCTTTTTCAAGCAAAATGTAGTGTAAAAAAAGGACAGACGGTAGAAGAGTTGGCGAAGAAAATTCAGAAATTGGAGCATTCGTTTTTTCCAAAAGTGATTGAAGAAACGGTATTGGCTTCCCAATAAATAATAAAGAATGGAGATAAATTATAACAATCGAACCAAACAGCTGCGTTACGATAAAGCATATTTAAGAATGGCAGTAGAATGGGGAACACTTTCTCATTGCGAACGAAAGCAAGTTGGGGCATTGATTGTTAAAAATAGTATGATTATTTCCGATGGATATAATGGAACTCCTACAGGGTTTAACAACAATTGTGAAGACGAAAACAATAAAACAAATTGGTATGTGTTACATGCTGAAGCGAACGCAATTATGAAAGTTGCGAAATCTACCAACAATTCTAATGGCGCAACGCTTTATATAACATTATCTCCCTGCAGAGAGTGCAGTAAATTGGTATTACAACCAGGAATAAAAAGAGTCGTTTTTTTAACTGCTTACAAAGATGATTCAGGATTAAAATTTCTGGAAAAAGCAGGCGTAGAAATAGAACATATTCCAAACATCGAAGATTAAATGAAATCAAATAGATTATTAGCACTTTTACCTGTTATTGTTGCAATAGCACTTGCTTCTGGAGTTTATCTTGGAAGAAAGATGAGCCTTTCTGGTGAGCAATTTTTGTTTAGCAATTCAGAATTTTCTCACGATGATAAGTTACAACAGATTATAAGTTATATTAAGAGCGACTATGTAGATTCTGTTCGTTCTCAAGAGATTATAGAGGAAACAATTGGAGAGATTTTACAAAATTTAGATCCACATTCATATTATATTCCTAAACAGAAATACGATGAAATGAACGACCCTTTGGAAGGGGAGTTTGAGGGAATTGGCGTAGAGTTTAGAATTCAAGAAGATACCATTACGGTGGTTCAAGCATTAGCGGGTGGACCATCCGAAGAACTTGGGATCATTGCAGGGGATCGAATTATTGAAGTAGAAGGAGAAGATGTTACTGGAAAAACAATTAACAATAGGAGAGTAGTTAAATTGTTGAAAGGACCAAAAGGAACTGTTGTAAATGTTTTGATTCGACGCAAAGGTGCAACAAAGCCAATTGACTTTGCGATAAGAAGAGATAAGATTCCAGTTTATAGTGTAGAGGCAGAATACATGATAAACGAAACAACAGGCTATGTTAAAGTACTTCGTTTTGCAAAAGATACACACGAAGAGTTTATGAGAGCAATGGGCAAGTTAAAAAAGCAAGGAATGACAAAGTTAGTGTTAGATCTAAGAAATAACACTGGTGGGTTTATGAAATCTGCAATCGATATGTGCGATGAATTTCTTCCAAAAGGAAAATTGATTGTTTATACAGAAGGAAAAGCAAGAAGCAAGCGAGAATATTTTGCAACTTCAAGAGGGAAATTAGAAGACATAAAAGTGACCATTCTTATTAATGAGAATTCTGCCTCAGCAAGTGAAATTCTAGCAGGAGCCCTACAAGATAATGACATTGGCTACATTGTTGGTCGTCGTTCCTTTGGAAAAGGCTTAGTACAAGAAGGAATGCAATGGCCTGATGGATCTGCTGTAAGGTTAACAGTAGCCCGATATTACACTCCAACAGGTAGAAGTATTCAAAAATCATATGAGGGAGGAATAGAAGATTATAACAATGAATCCTACGAACGCTATAACAATGGAGAGCTATTAAGCCAAGACAGTATTGATTTTCCTGACTCATTAAAATATGTTACAGAAGGTGGAAAAGTTGTATATGGAGGTGGTGGAATTATGCCTGATGTATTCGTGCCTATAGATACCACAGGAACATCCTATTACCTAGGAAGTTTGAATTATCAAGGAATCTTTTTTCAGTTTGGATTTCACTACGTCGATGTACATAGAAAGGAGTTAAAGGCTAACTATAAAGTTGAAAATTTTGCGTCAGACTTTAAGGTGGATGCTAAGCTTCTAGAAGAAATGTATGCCTTTGCAGAAACAAAAGGAATAGAAAGAGATAAGGAAGGAGCAAAAGTAGCAGAAGAAACCATTAAAAACAGGTTAAGTGCATCTATTGGGCGCAACCTATATAGAGAAAAAATCTTCTATCAGATCTTAAATGAAAACGATATTGTTGTAAAAAGAGCCGTTGATTTATTGAAGAAAGAGGCACTGTAATCTATTCTTTTGAAGCTTCGGGTTCAGAACCTTCTTCGGCATTTGTTCCTTTAATAGTATGAATTGCTTCAGCATCTACCTCAGGGGTTGTTGGGTCGTAAATAGATGCTATATCTTCAACAGGAATTATCTTTTTGCCATTTGATACTAAAGCCCAAGCCATAATTACACTAGAAATGATAATGGTGTACAATAGAATACCTGGAGCAAAGTCTTCGGTTTGATATTCCTTCGGAATTGCGAAAAACAATAAAATTGTAATTAATCCTCTTGGGGCAAGCCACACTTGCGGATTGATATCTCTCCTAATAAAAGTTTTCATGGCCAAGAAACGAACGATATAGAGAGCAGCTAAGATAAAAAGGCTAATTATAGCTACCTCAAAATTGAGTAAGCTAGCAAGTGTAATACTAATTCCGAAAAGCACAAAAAAGAAAGTTCTCACCACAAAAGCCGACTCTACTGTCACTAAGTGGAAGTCTTGTAATATGGAAGAAGCTTTTGAAGGGTCTAACCATTTTTTTAGTGGCCCTCTAAAGAAAACTTTATTGTTATTCAATACTAATCCAAAAATTAAGATGATGAGTAATGAAGAAAGGTGGAATAACTTTCCAACAGAATAAAGAATTAATAAAACGGCAATAAGTAAGAATAGCTTCACATGAGAGGTCATCTTCTGGAAAATAAGTACTAATCCATAACTAATTAATACACTCAACACAATGGTGATTGTAATGTTGCTCACTATGTCGAACACCACCACTTTTGCATTTTCTGCACCTGCATTACCAATTAAAAAGTAAAAGATCATGATGCCAAGAATATCAGAGAAAGTGCCCTCATAAACCATGAATTCCTTTTTTTCTTCACCTAAACCTCCAACAGAAGGAATGATAATGGCACTACTCATAATTGACAATGGCACTGCATAGATAATACAAGTAAAAAAGTCATCAATAATAAAGAAGTTAATAATATATGCTATTGCTGCTGTTGAGAGCAATAGGGAAATCAAGGCAACACTAAAGGATTTCCAAATAATTGGCCATTTCTTCTTAGTGAGCTCAAGGTCAAGTGCTGCTTCTAGTACAATCATAATTAAACCTATGATTCCTAAAAGCTCTAATAAATTAAAAAGTTGGCCCCCCGTAGATATCCCTAACACATTCATTCCTTGCTTGATAATAATGCCCAACAGAATAAGCATCAGAACGGATGGAACGTTTGTTTT
The DNA here is from genome assembly GCA_016763995.1 of Flavobacteriales bacterium. Lineage (GTDB taxonomy): Bacteria > Bacteroidota > Bacteroidia > Flavobacteriales_E > Vicingaceae > NORP294. The sequence goes on from JAESST010000025.1 coordinate 9,226, forward strand.
TTGGGAGATAACATTAAAAAGGTAGGAAATAATAATCACCAGACTAATTCCTATGATCGCGATGTAAGGATTAATTACTTCCATAAGTTCTTTATCTTGAGTTTTGAAGACGATTCTTCTTCAACTGGAGGAAAAAGGTCATCATAAATGTACTGTGCTAAGATCGGAAAGTTGTTTTTAATGATTTGATTAATATCATTTTGCCTAGAAGGGAAGCTCGTTTTTGAGATTCCCGTGGTTAAAATGGTACCATCTTTTTGATAAAGCGTGTAATGAATTTGAATAATTCGATCGTAGCTTCCTTGCTGCACAGCGATCATGTCTGAGTAATCGTTTCGAATGTCTAGTTGATTTACAAATAGAAAGAACTTGTTGTCAAATTTAAAGTGCATGCTATCCAGCATTTTCTGATCTTTGACAACCGCCTTCATATATCGCTCTCTAACATCCCTTTTGGTGACCACCTGACCACCTTGAATGGATCCTCTTTGATAAGAATTATCTTTCTTTTTCTTTAATTTCTCTTTTAGTTTCTCTGATCTGCTTTTCTCTACTGTGTTAGAAACGAGTTCGTAATCAAGTTCAAGGTTATCAAAGATATAATTCAGATCTTGAGTAATGTCTTGTCCTTCTAATTGATAAAAAGAACTAACATCGCATCTTTCTTGGAAAGTATATAAAATACTTTGGTCTATTGCTGCTGTAAATCGTTGGATGATTTCTTGCGCGTTCATCTGATTTGCCTCTGCTAACTTTTTATTGATATCACTTGAATACATTTTGCTTTCAAAGGGCACAAGTAAAAGCGACTGTCTATTCAAGTCAATCGGGCAATCTGTAAATCTTAGTGTAGAATGTTGAGCTAATCCATTTAATGAAAGGCTGAGAGCAATGAATATGAATAAATAGCGCATTATCTTTTTTTCAAAGGTAAAACCCTATATAGTAGAAAAGAGTGAAATTCCTTTTACTTTAGAAACAGCTCAATGTTAACAATTACTGAAATAAACGGAGAATATCGTTTCCGTTTGCAAAGGCCATTAGTGCAAGGAGAGTTACGATTCCCGCAATTTGAGCATATTCCATTACTTTTTCATGCGGAGATCTGCCTGTTACTATTTCATAAATCAAAAACATAACGTGTCCACCATCCAGTGCTGGAATAGGAAGAATGTTCATAATCGCTAGAATAATAGAAAGAAATGCAGTAAAGTTCCAAAAACGTTCCCAATCCCAAGTTTTAGAAAAGGCTTTACCAATAGTAATAAACCCTCCCATCGATTTATATGCGCCAGTTTCAGGCTTGAACATCAATTTCATTTGCTTGATGTATGAGTTGAATTTATCATAAGCTTCATTTACTCCACCCGGAATAGATTCTAGCAAAGTATACTTCTCTGTTTCAAACTCAATTTGTTCATCAATAGCCATAATTTGAAAACCAAGTGTCCCTTCCTCTGTTACCTCAGTATTCAATAATAAAGCTTCATTATTTCGGATGACACTGATGCTAATTTTTTCGCCTTTACTCTGTTTTAACTCCTTAACGACATCTCTAAAGAAATTCGTCTCAGATCCTGCAACCTCAACAATCCTATCCCCTTTTAGAAGTCCTGCTTTTTCTGCATTTGAACCAGAAACTACTTCTTCAACTATTGGAGCAACAGCTACTTGAAGAAAAGGTTTTTGCCTTTCTAATATTTTAGCAATGGTTCCGTTAGTAATCTGGATATTAACATTTTGCCCATCTCGATTAACCACCACCTCTTTATTATCATTGAGGATGATATTGAGTTGAACATCGCTAAATTTTTTCACTTTTTCACCACCAACAGTAATGATTTTATCTCCATTTCTGAAACCAACTTCCTGTGCTGTAGAATCCGCATATACTCCATAGGTCATGTTCTCTGTTGGAATATATTCTCTCCCCCAAACGAATAGAACCATCATATAGATTAGCATTCCTAAAATTACATTGACAGTAACTCCACCTAGCATAATTATTAATCGTTGCCATGCAGGTTTAGATCTAA
>JAESST010000326.1 GCA_016763995.1 Flavobacteriales bacterium
ATTAAGTATTATCACAGATCAGCCTTTAAATCACATTTCAGGCTTAGTTTCTATTCTAATTTTTACTGGAATTTTTTACTGGGTATTTGGCTGGTTTAGAGAACAAGTTTGTATTGTTGCCTGCCCTTATGGAAGGCTTCAAGGAGTAATGTTAGATCGGAACTCCATTGTGGTTGCCTATGATTATGTTCGAGGAGAAAGCAGGGGGAAATTCAAGAAAAAGGAAAACCGAAAAGAGGAAAAAAAAGGAGATTGCATCGACTGTGGTCAGTGTGTCAATGTATGTCCTACTGGAATAGACATTCGAAATGGTACTCAATTAGAATGTGTGAATTGCACTGCCTGTATTGATGCTTGCGATGACATAATGGAAAATGTTGGATTGGCAAAAGGACTTATTCGTTACGAGTCAGAAGAGGGAATCGTTAATAAGCAACACAAAACATTTTCAATTCGAATTGTTGGTTATTCTATTGTTTTAGCTCTTATTCTGGTAGTTATTTCTGTACTACTTGCATTCAGAACAGATGTTGACATGAACATTCTAAAAGCAACAGGACAAGAATATCAAAAACGAGAAAACGGAAAAGTTAGCAACCTCTATAATTATAAGATCATCAACAAAACATTTGAAGACATTCATGCTCAAATTAAGTTGATTGATCATGAAGGGAATATCGAATTTATTGGTCAAAATAGTCTGGTCATTCCTTCAGAAAGCTTAGCAGAAGGAACCTTTTTTGTTGTCTTAAATATTGACCAACTCAAAGAAAGAAAATCAGCCTTAGAATTGGGCGTTTATAATGAATTAGGAGAACAGTTAGATATTTCTAAAACCACCTTTCTGGCTCCTGTAAAAAGAAAAAAGAAATGAAATTAAACTGGGGAACAATGATTGCCATTTTCTATAGCACCTTCGTGTTGTTTATGGCTTGGATGGTTTACAAATCCTCTGGAGAAAATTTTGATCTGGTAACAGAGGATTACTATGCTCAAGAGATTAAATACCAAGACAAAATTGATAGTAAGAGTAGAACAAAAAACCTAATAGGAAAACTTCAAACCACGATCAAAGGCAAAAATTTAGTCGTTTTGTTTCCACAAAAAGAAGCAGATCTTAAAGGAAGCATCAACTGTTTCAGACCATCGGATGCTTCCAAAGATTTTACCACTTCTTTTGCCATAGAAGATGGACGTTTTTCTATTCCGCTCGACAAATTTATCAAAGGGAAATATCTAATTAAAGTAGAATGGTCCAATGAGGGGCTCAACTATTACGAAGAGCAAAGCATTATTATCCCTTAAATGGAATACTGGACGGCCATATCAATAGGATTGCTTGGGAGTTTGCACTGCATTGGAATGTGTGGACCAATTGCTCTTGCTCTTCCTTTAGATCGTTCTAGTTCTTTCAAGATAGTGGGAGGAAGTGTTATTTATAACCTTGGTAGACTCTTTAGTTATTTACTCATTGGTGCCTTGTTAGGCCTAGTAGGAAATGGTTTTGCAATGGCAGGCTTTCAGCAAATACTTTCTATCGTTGTAGGAAGTTTCATGGTTCTGAGTGCCATTTGGGCTGTTTTTCAACTCAAAAAATGGAATTTCCAAATACACAATCTATGGATCAGCAGAATAAAAAGTGCCATGGCAAAAAGATTTAGAAGAACTTCATTTGCCAATCTATTTTTCATTGGCATGTTAAATGGAATTTTGCCTTGTGGACTAGTTTATATCGCTCTCGCTGGCGCTATTGCAATGGCTAGTCCTACTCAAGGGGCATTCTTCATGTTCGCCTTCGGATTAGGAACCATGCCGCTGATGTTAGCTGTCGCAGTTTATGGAAATCAAATCAAAAATAAATTTTTCCCTCCAATTAAACGATTTGTTCCTGTTTTCATCTTTCTAATCGGAACTCTATTCATTATCAGAGGAATGAACTTAGGCATCCCATACCTCAGCCCTCAAACTCAACACAAGCAAACCATTAACTGTCACTAACTTACTATGCACTGGAACGCTATTACAAGAAAAGAATTAAACCAAAGAATCGATCATGCCTTAGGTGAAAATGCAAGCTATAGCAAAGCTGAGGTGATTGGAACTCCAGCAACTTATTTAGATCAGAAGGAATTTTATCCCGACGCCTCATTTTTAAAGCACGCGCCTTTTCTAAGAACGCTCATTGCTAATCCCAATCACATTGGCTGTCATACTTTAGGAAAAAACAGCTCTCCAATTTTTAAAGGCACCCAAGCCATTGAAAAGGAGTTGATTTCTCTTTGCGCAGAAGAAATATTTGCTGCTCCTAAAAATCAAATTGATGGTTATGTTGCTACTGGAGGAACTGAAGCAAACATAGAAGCCTTGTGGATTTATCGCAATTATTTTATAAAAGAATACCGCGCAAAACCAAATCAAATTGGGGTGCTTTTTTCTGAAGATACACACTACTCTATCACTAAGGCTTGCGACTTATTATTACTGCCTCCACTTCAATTGACTGTCTCGGGAGAAGATCGACAAATTGATCGCTCTCACTTACAGGAACAATTGGAAAAAGCAAAGAGCGAAGGAATCAAATATTTTATTGTCATCTTAAATTTGTCTACCACCATGTTTGGATCTGTAGATGAAATTGATCCTGTTGTTCAGCTGTTAGACCAACATAAGCTTGTTTTTAAGCTGCACCTAGACGCTGCCTTTGGTGGGTTTATTTATCCATTTACGAATCCAAATTCAACACATAACTTTAGTAATAAGCGAATAAGTTCAATCTCTATTGATGCACATAAGATGCTGCAAACACCTTATGGAACAGGAATTTTCCTTATTAAAAAAGGATACATGCAATATGTTACCAATACCAACGCGCAATATGTTCCCGGACTAGATTATACGCTCTGTGGAAGTAGAAGTGGTGCAAATGCTGTTGTCATTTGGATGTTATTGATGAATTATGGTTCAGAAGGCTGGACCAAAAAAATGCAGGAGTTAATAGAAAGAACCGACTACCTCTGCCAACAATTAACAGAGCTTGGAATTGAGTTTTATCGAAACCCATCTCTCAACATTGTTACCATAAAAGCCAATCAGATTTCCTCAGAAATTGCTGCAAAATTTGAGTTAGTTGCAGATAGTTATGAGAAACATCCATTCTGGTGGAAAATAGTTGTGATGGACCACGTAAATTATAGTGTTTTGGATAAATTCTTAAAAAAACTAAAAGAAAGCACAGCTGAGGAGATCAACTAGAATATTTTCCCATGCTTTATGTAAATTCGCTCTCTATTTTAATCATTAGATTAAATCGTTAAAGAGATGAGTAAGTACAAAGAATACAAGCAATTAAACCTCCCTGTTATTGCAGACGGAGTTTTAAAATATTGGGAAGAAAACAATATTTTTCAGCAAAGTATTGATAGCAGAGAAGGAAATGATTCTTTTGTGTTTTATGAAGGGCCTCCTTCTGCGAATGGATTACCTGGAATTCACCATGTTATGGCACGTGCCATAAAAGATATTTTTTGTCGCTACAAAACTCAGAAAGGTTTTCAAGTAAAACGAAAAGCTGGTTGGGATACGCATGGTTTACCTGTGGAATTAGGAGTTGAGAAAGAACTTGGAATTACCAAAGAAGATATTGGAAAAACAATTTCTGTTGAGGAGTATAACAAAGCTTGTAAGGAAGCTGTTATGCGCTATACCGATGTTTGGAACGACCTGACTAAAAAAATGGGTTATTGGGTAGACATGGATAATCCCTATGTAACGTATGAAAATAAATACATAGAGTCTATTTGGCACCTGCTACAAAAACTATACAACAAGGGCTTGATTTACAAAGGTTATACAATTCAACCTTATTCTCCAGCGGCAGGAACGGGCTTAAGCACCCATGAATTAAATCAACCAGGAGCATACAAAGACATAAAAGATACTTCAGCAACAGCTCAATTTAAAATTCAAAAAGACGAGAATTCTAACTTCTTATTCAATGATTTACATGGAGATTTGTTCTTTTTAGCATGGACAACCACTCCTTGGACCTTACCTTCCAATACTGCACTTGCTGTTGGAAAAAACATTGACTATGTAAAAGTTAAGTCCTTCAACAAATACACGCACGAGCCAATTACTGTCATTTTAGCGAAAGATTTAGTGGGCAAATGGTTCAATGCTAAAGCAGCGAAATTATCGCTTGAAGAGTATAAAAACGATGGTAAAAATATTCCTTATCAAATCCTTGAGGAAGTAAAAGGAAGCCAATTAGAAGGCCTTCGTTATGAGCAGCTAATGCCTTACACGCAACCTGAAGAGGGAGATGCGTTTAAAGTATTGATTGGAGATTTTGTAACTACTTCTGACGGAACAGGAATTGTACACATTGCGCCAAGTTATGGAGCAGACGATTACCGTATTGCTCAAATAAACGGCGTTGGTTCTTTGCATTTGGTTGACAACCAAGGAAAGTTTAAAAATGCCGTCACTGAGTTTGCTGGGGAGTATGTAAAAGAACAATATTTAAAAGAGGAAGACAAAGCTTCTGACTACAAGTCGATTGACGTAAGAATATCCATCAAGTTAAAAGAAGAGAATAGAGCTTTTGATGTTCAAAAATATGAGCACTCCTATCCACATTGTTGGAGAACAGATAAGCCTATTTTATATTTCCCCTTAGATTCTTGGTTCATTAAAACCACGGCTGTTAAAGAACAGCTAATTGCTAACAACCATAAAATAAACTGGAAACCAGAAAGCACTGGAAAAGGTCGTTTTGGAAATTGGTTAGAGAACTTACAAGACTGGAATTTAAGTCGTTCTAGGTATTGGGGAATTCCAATCCCAATATGGACAACAGACGACAAAGAAGAGCAAATTTGTATTGGCTCTGCGGAGCAATTAAAAGCTGAGTGCGATAAAGCCGTTGCCGCCGGATTCATGGACAAAAACCCATTGGGAGAGTTTACTCCAGGCAACATGTCGAAAGAGAACTATGATAGCTTCGATTTTCACCGTCCTTTTGTAGATGACATTGTTTTAGTTTCAACTTCTGGCAAAGCCATGAAAAGAGAAACAGATTTAATCGATGTTTGGTTTGATTCAGGATCTATGCCTTATGCTCAATGGCATTACCCATTTGAGAACAAAGAACTAATTGAAAACAATCAATTTTACCCAGCTGATTTTATTGCAGAAGGAGTTGATCAAACAAGGGGTTGGTTCTTTACCTTACACGCTATTGCTACTTTATGTTTTGACACCATTGCGTATAAAAATGTAATTTCAAATGGCTTAGTTTTAGATAAGAAAGGGCAAAAGATGTCTAAAAGATTAGGCAATGCAGCAGATCCTTTTGAGACCTTAAAAAAATACGGCCCAGATGCTACGCGTTGGTACATGATTACCAATGCTCAGCCTTGGGACAACTTGAAATTTGACTTGGATGGAATAACTGAAGTTCAGCGTAAGTTTTTTGGAACTCTTTACAATACCTACAACTTTTTCGCATTGTATGCAAACATTGACAATTTCGACTATTCAGAAGAAGAAATTGCCATTGAAAAAAGGCCAGAGATCGATCGTTGGGTGCTCTCTAAATTGAATTCTTTAATTAAAGAGGTAGATGAAAGTTTAGAAGATTTTGAACCAACTAGAGCAGGCAGAGCAATTCAAGAATTTACCACCGACCATTTAAGTAATTGGTACGTTCGTTTATGTAGAAGACGTTTTTGGAAAGGAGAGTATAGCGAAGACAAAATATCTGCTTATCAAACGCTTTATACTTGCTTGATGAGCATAGCAAAGCTTTCTGCTCCTATTGCTCCCTTCTTTATGGATCAATTGTTCAAGGATTTAAATGAAGTAAGCGGCAAAGAGAATGTAGATTCTGTTCACCTTTCAGATTTCGGAAAGTTTGATACTAACTTAATTGATACTGATTTAGAACAACGCATGGAAATTGCTCAGAAGCTTTCTTCTATGGTGTTGGCATTAAGAAAAAAAGAGTCTATTAAAGTTCGTCAGCCATTACAAAAAATAATGGTCCCAATTCTAGACCCTACTTTTAAAAGACAGTTACAAGAGGTGGAAGATTTAATTCTATCTGAAGTCAACGTAAAAGAGTTAAACTATTTAGAGGAGACGGCAGGAGTACTGGTTAAAAAAATAAAACCCGATTTTAAGAAATTAGGCCCAAAATTTGGAAAAGAAATGAAGCTGGTTGCTACTGCTATTAAGCAACTTTCGCAGGAGCAAATCGCCAGTTTAGAAAGCACAGGAAACTTAGATATTTCCGTCGGTAACAATAGTATACAAATTGAGCTGACTGATGTGGAAATTTCTTCAGAGGATATTCCAGGCTGGTTGGTGGCAACTGAAGGAAAATATACAGTAGCTTTAGACGTTACCATTAGCGAAGAGTTAAGGGAAGAAGGGGTTGCTAGAGAAATTGTTAATCGGATACAAAACTTTAGAAAAGAAGCAGGATTTGATATTGTCGATAAAATCAATTTAACTGTACAAACCGCTCCTCAAATTAATGAAGCAATCGAAAACAATAAAGATTATATTTGTTCGGAGACCTTAGCACAAAGCTTGGTCATCGTCGACGAAATAGAAGACAAAACATTTACAATAGAAATAAATAACGAAACCACAACTTTTGTAACATTAGCAAAAGTATAATATCAATAACAATGGCAGAAAAAGAAAGATATAACGATGAAGAATTAGCAGAATTCACAGAATTAATCAAGCACAAATTAGCTGAAGCAAAAACTGACTTAGTAGGGTTAAAGGGTTCTCTTTCACACAAAGATGATCACGGAACGGAAGACACTTCTCCTTCATTTAAAATGATGGAAGATGGATCTGAAACTCTTTCAAGAGAAGAGTTAAGTCAATTAGCAATTCGTCAAGAAAAGTTTATCACGCACCTTGAAAATGCGTTGACTAGAATTATCAACAGAACCTATGGGATTTGTAGAGTAACTGGTAAATTGATTCAAAAAGAAAGATTAAGAGCTGTACCACATGCTACCTTATCAATTGACGCAAAGAACGCTCAAGGTTAATTAACAAAAGATATATGAAGAAGAATTTCTCTTCTTACGGACTACCGCTACTAATTATAGTAGCGGTTTTATTTATTGACCAAGCTTCTAAATTTTGGGTAAAACTCAACATGGAAATTTCAGAGGAAATTCCTGTTTTGGGAGATTGGTTTATCATCCATTTTACGGAGAACAATGGAATGGCTTTCGGAATGGAATTCGCCGGAGAATGGGGGAAACTTTTCCTTAGTCTTTTCAGAATTGTAGCCGTTATTTTAATTGCCTGGTACCTTTTTAGCTTACCTAAAAAAGGGGCTTCAAAAGGCTTAATGATTAGCGGAGCCTTGATTTTTGCAGGAGCTCTAGGCAATATCATTGATAGTGCTTTCTACGGGGTTATTTTTAACGATAGCTACTATCAGCTAGCAACGCTCTTTCCAGAAGATGGAGGCTATTCTACGCTGCTTTATGGGCGCGTTGTCGATATGCTCTATTTCCCCTTAATGGAAGGCTTTTTCCCAGATTGGGTCCCTTTTTGGAGCGGAGAACATTTTATTTTCTTCCGTCCAGTTTTTAACATTGCAGATTCTGCCATTACTTGCGGCGTAGCATCCATTCTTCTCTTTCATAGAGGCTTCTTTAAGGAAGAAGGAAATGATGAAACTGTTGTTGAGCTAGAGAATGTAAGTATTTCTGAAGAGGTTTAGTTATTCTACTCTTTATACTTCAGCTTTAATACTAGACGTATCCTGATTCTTATTTGAGTAATTGCTATTAAAGGACTTTGTTCGCACAACCATCTGATTTAACATAAAAATAATTATAGGACAAAAGAAGGTAAATATCGTAATAGCCGTATGCGGCTATTTACACATAATATCAGATATAGTTGACAATGCGTC
>JAESST010000327.1 GCA_016763995.1 Flavobacteriales bacterium
CAGTATTTTATTGTGCAGTGACGGCATCAGCGACGCCATACCCGACTACCGAATCAGCAACATCCTGGCAGCGGGCACAGGCGCCAATGAGCGTCTTGCCCGGCAGGGCAAGACGGGCGCTGCCCGCCAGAGTATTGCCCGTCAACTGATTGAGCAAGCCACGCTGGCCGGTGGCACGGATGACAAGACCGTGGTGTGGATAGAACATAGGCCGTCAGAGGGTGGCGACGCCTTATGATTTTCAGGGGATGAAGAGAGTGAATTGTTATTTTTTTAAGTGTTTTTTTAAGCAAGCAAATAAATCAGGAGCAGACAAGATGGACAAGCCATATTCAAGGGATAGAAAAGCAGGCGTAGCGGTGGTCGGTGTGCTGTTGGCAGCCAGTGTGTTAACCGCCTGTGGAGGCGGCGGTGGGGGTAGTGGTGCGATATTGCCTGTTGTGGGTGGAGGTGACAATGACACTCCCGGTACAGTCACCTCCAGCGGTGAATTTGATCTAGCAGACTATTTTTTTCACAACAATCTGGACATGCCGGGCGGTTCTCTTACCTTCGAACAGAGAACCTTTTTTCAGGAGACAGGGGAAGAATTCCCCTTTTCAATTACAAATCAACTAGTCAGAGAAGGCGATACGATAACGCTGAGCGCGAGCACGCAACTACCGGGGACGGAGGAGCCAAGGGTAGCACGTGTATACACTATCACGTCATCCACCATTGAGCGGACGTTTTTTAATCTCGATGGTGAAGTAGGGCGATCAGACAGTGGGCAACGCTTTGTCGATATTGGTGAGACTTATCTTGATATGAACACAAGCACCAACTTTGGCACTGACGAAGAGACCGGCGAAGAAGCAATACTCCTTACAAACGTCAAATGCAGTCTGGTAGAGCACTTTGATACGTTTGATCTGAGCCTGGCGACAGGACAGTTTAATCTTGCCAGCGGCGTGTTCAATGATGTTGTGCAGATCAATTGTGTCGTCAGAGCAATAGACCCGGACACGGGTGAGGTGATTGTCATGGGCATCCTTACTGAGATAGACCAATACTTCGACAGAGACGTTGGGACTGTTTTTATCGACGAGTCGATATCTTTCTTTTTAGGAGCGACTTATACCACTATTGAAAGATAAAGCAGTGAAGCAAGCAAAGTGATGGCGGCGCTAGAAAGAGGAATCGAGTTAATGCAAAGCACAACGCAGCGCAAACGATAGCCAGCTTAATGGAGCCTCAGTGCGAAGTGGGCGAAGACTTTACTAACAACCTCGTGCACCTGGCCATATTAAACCCGACGATGGCCGCCTTTAGCGATTTTGGTGAAGACCTAGATCGGGACGGTAGCATGGATGATTTACCGATAACGCAAGACCATGTTAGTCAGCAAAAGCGCGCTAAGTCCAGAGTGTTGGGCGGCGGTGAGCTTAAGATTGACTATTACCTCAATGACTGGCAGCGCGGAGACAGCATTATGTTATGCAGCGACGGTATTGCTGACAAGACAATGGTATAGATAGAAGGGTATTTGACATAAAGGCCAAGGGAAATAATGTTTAGAGCAGAGTTTACCTGGTATTTTTTAATAATGATAACCTGGAGCAGAAGACATGAGTGCAATATCAAAAGGGAAAAATAAATTGGCGGTGATGAGTTTACTGTCAGCATCAATGGTGTTAACCGCATGTGGTGGCGGTGGTGGCGGTAGCATCAATGGGGCACCTGTAGTTGTTGATAGGGATAACAGCGATGGAGAAAGTAACCTTCCCGTTGCCGGTTCAGGGTTTGTTGATACAGGGCAATCATTAGGGATGGATAACAGTCTTGCGGTTGCATTAGGGGATTTAGACGGTGATGGTGACTTGGATATAGTTGTAGCAAATGTAGGAACGGGTAGCAGGGTTTATCTTAATGACGGCGATGGGATGGGTAATTTTTCAGATTCAGGACAGTTGCTAGGGTTAGGAAGTATAGCTACTACTTCTATAACCCTGGGTGATATTGATGGAGACGGGGATCTTGATATTTTGCTTCCTGATGCAAGGCGGGAAGTGATAGCTGGGGTGATGACCCCACTAATATCGAGCTATGATATTTATCTAAACGACGGCATTGGTGGATTCACTGATTCTGGTCAATTGCCGGAGTTATTTACGGACACCCTTGCTATTTTAGGCGATATAGATGGAGACGGTGATCTTGATGTGATGTTAGCAGGGGCAGGGGCCAGCGGCAGCTCCGCTATTGACGGTAACCTAATTTATTTTAATGATGGCGCAGGTGGTTTCACTGATTCTGTTGGGTGGGGAGGTAATGATCCGAATAATGCATTTGCGAGGGAATCTTTGATATTAGGTGATATCGATAATGATGGCGATCTCGATGTCTTGGTAGTCAATAGGGGGAATGCGGAAAACCAAATCTTTTTTAATAATGGAAGTGGTGTCTTTACCGATTCTAATCAGCCACTTGACGGTAACTTTTTTGCGTTAGGTGACGTCGATAATGATGGTGATTTGGATGTTGCTTCTGTTGCTTCTTTAGCATTCCGAGAACCATCATCTGTCTATATAAATGACGGGGCTGGAAGATTTATGAATAGTGGTGAATTCGGATTCGATGGAGGTGTTAGCGGTGTAGCATTTGGCGACTTGGATATGGATGGCGATCTTGATCTTGTGGCAGCTTCAGCCTTTGGGTCGAATAGTTTTTTTCTTAACAATGGAAGTGGTTTTGATGCGGCTCGATTCTTACCCTTGAGGGATGATCTTACGAGTAATTTTGCGATTGCATTGGGGGATTTAGACGGTGATGGTGACTTGGATATTGTGTTGCCAGAGCTTCTCCTCGGAGACCAGGGTCAAGGTATCCGAGTGTTTTTAAATCAATAGTCGAGTTTGCACAGCAAGGCATAAGGTTAGCGGGGCATATGGTGTGAGCGGGTGCAGCGGTATGGATTGCCATGCAGGGTGTGGCAACCAGGACATGAGTTCAGCAAAGCAAGAACCGTTAAGAGTCTGCTTGTGCAAGTATGCATCGGGATATTAAGGGAACGGAAAAGATGATCAGAGCAGCAACCTATGCCCAGCGCAGGGCGCAACGCGGCGTGTCCTTAGTTGAGACGGTGATCATGCTGCCGATTCTGCTGCTGGTGGGATTGGGCGCGATGCAGACCGCCTTGATTTACGAAGCCAAGAGCAGTTTGAATTACGCCACCTTCATGGCGGCGCGCGCGGGCGCCCTGGATCACGCCAATCCCCAAG
>JAESST010000328.1 GCA_016763995.1 Flavobacteriales bacterium
AAGAAGGAACTATTGATGAAGAAAAATTTAGAAGTCTGCGACTAGCTCGTGGAGTTTATGGTCAACGTCAAGTTGGTGTACAGATGATCCGAATTAAAATTCCTTACGGACAATTAAGTAGTGATCAGCTCAATAGAATAGCAGATGTATCCGATGAATATTCTACTGGAAAGTTGCACATTACGACAAGGCAAGATATTCAAATTCATTACGTAAGCTTAGATCGAACTCCAGAGCTTTGGGAAGAGTTGGAACGAAGTGAAGTAACATTACGTGAAGCATGTGGTAATACGGTAAGAAATGTAACTGCATCTGAAACAGCAGGAATAGACCCTAAAGAGCCCTTTGATGTTAGCTCATATGCCGATGCAATTTTTAAATTTTTCTTAAGAAATCCAATCTGTCAAGAGATGGGGAGGAAATTCAAAATTTCTCTCTCTGCGACCGATGAGGATACAGCCCTTTCTTACCTAAATGATGTGGGCTTAATCGCTAAAATAAAGGATGGAAAAGAAGGGTTCAAAGTCTTGTTGGGTGGGGGCTTAGGTTCTCAAGCCCGGCATGCTGATGTTGTTTATGAATTTTTGGATGAAGATAAAATAATCCCATTCATAGAGGGTGTCTTAAGAGTTTTTGATAGTTACGGCGAACGAGAAAAAAGAATGAAGGCTCGATTGAAATTTTTGATAAAGGACTTGGGCGCTTCTGAATTTCTCAGATTAGTTGAGGCAGAAACGACGGCACTTTCTAATAAAACGTATTCCATAAAGGATCAAATTATACCTGAGCAGCTTAACTTCTTTAAAGGGAAAACTCCAGCTGTAAAAATTGAAGATAAGGAGACGTTTGAGAAATGGAAAAAATGGAACATTATTCAACAGAAACAGGAAGGCTTGTTCTCAATAGGAATAAAGGTGCGATTGGGCGATTTTTCTTCACATCAAGCGAGAGTTCTTGCTAGTCTCATTAAAAAATATGGTTCAGATGAACTCAGGCTTAGTTTGCATCAAGACATTTTAATTCGATCTATAAAAGATGAAGATCTAGCTTTTTTCTATGCAGAATTGAAAAATTTAGGATTTACTGATTTAGGATATAACAGTACGGCAGATATAACTGCATGTCCTGGTACAGATACCTGTAATCTGGGAATAACAAATAGCACCGGATTGGCTAGAGCGCTAGAAGATACAATCGTTACTGAATTTCCTGAATATAGAAACAATAAAAAAGTAAAAATTAAGATTAGTGGATGTATGAACTCTTGTGGCCAACACATGATGGCTCACATTGGATTTCAAGGAATGTCGGTAAAATCAAAAGATGGTTTAGTTGCTCCCGTATTACAAGTTTTACTTGGAGGTGAAAATTATGGAAATGGAAGGGCTCGATTTGCCGATAAAGTAGCAAAAGATCCTTCAAAAAGAGCTCCCGAGGTATTACGTCAGTTGTTAAATGATTACGAAGAAAATGCGGGAGAGCTGAGTTTCTCTGAATACTATGAAGAACAAGGTAAAAATTATTTCTATGAATTACTGAAGCCACTGGCTGAATTAAGGAACCTATCCCCATCGGATTATCTGGACTGGGATGCGGATCAACCCTATGAAAAATTAATCGGGATTGGAGAATGTGCAGGGGTAACTATTGATTTGGTGAGTACACTGCTTTTGGAGTCTGAAGAGAAAGTAGATTCCGCAAAATATGCATTTGAGAAAAGCAATTATACCGATGCTATTTATCATGCCTATTCAGTATTTGTTAATACAGCTAAAGCAATGTTAACTGTCGATGGACATCGCACCAATTCTTATACCTCAATCATCAGTGCTTTCGATAAAGAATATGTAGATAAAGGAATTGTAAAACTGAGCGTTAATCGTTTTTCTGAGTTGATATATCAGATAAAAACAAACGAACCTACTGCTGAGTTTGCAAAAAAGTACATCAATGAGGCAGAGAACTTTCTGGAAATTATTACACAATTAAGAAAAAAACAGTTGAATTATGAGAACAATTAATTTACCTAAGTTAATATTAGCTGGAGCTGGCCCTGGCGACAAAGAGCTGATTTCCTTAAAGGCAATTAAAGCCTTGCAAAGAGCTGATGTTGTGTTGTATGACGCCTTGGTTAATCCAGAAATTTTAATGCATGCTACTAAGGCAAGCTTAAAATATGTTGGTAAGAGGAGTGGATACCATAGCTATACACAAGATGAGATTAATGCCTTAATTATTCAACATGCTTTTAACGATGGAGTAGTTGTTCGATTAAAAGGGGGAGATCCTTTTGTGTTTGGAAGAGGAATGGAAGAGATAGAATACGCAAGAGCTTTTGGAATTGATACGGAGGTAATTCCAGGAATCTCTTCCGTAACAGGAGTGCCAGCAAGCCAGGAAATTGCCTTGACAAAACGCAATGTCAGTGAGAGCTTTTGGGTACTAACAGGTACTACAAAAGAGCAAAAAGTATCGTCAGATATTCAATTGGCAGCCCAATCAACAGCAACCATTGTAATTCTAATGGGAATGGGAAAACTCAAAGAAATTCAGACTATATTTTTAAAGCAAAATAAGGCCGAATTGCCAATAGCTATTATTCAAAACGGAACTCAAGAAGAAGAACAAGTCGTAATCTCTTCAATGGGAAATATTGTTGAAAAGGTTGAGCTTTATGACATTAAAGCTCCGGCTATTATCATTATTGGGGAAGTTGTAAAACACAGTCCAAGATGGAGGGGCATATATCAAGAAGTATTCACGAATTACAATCCAGTTTATGAAGTCTACTAATGAATTATACCCTGTATTCTTGAAAGTGAATCAACTGAATTTTATCATTATTGGCGGAGGAAAGGTCGCTCTTGAAAAACTTGGGTTTTTGCTTAAGAGTAGCCCGAGAGCTTCAGTGAAATTAGTATCAAATAGCTACCTCCCTGAACTTATTGAATTGGCGAATAAGTTTGATGTTGAGTTGATAGAGGACGAGTATTCTTCGGCTTATTTGGTAGGCCAACAATTTATGATAGCTGCAACAAATAATATGGAGCTAAATACAACTATTCGGAAGGATGCTAAAAAAATGAATATTCCAATTAATGTAGCAGATACACCTGATTTATGTGATTTCTATTTGGGAGGGATTGTAAGTAAAGGCAACATTAAGATTGCTATTTCAACCAATGGGAAATCACCAACCTTAGCCAAAAGGTTGCGTGAATTTTTGGAACAACTTATTCCTCATAATGTAGATGAATTGGCACTTTCATTGAATCAATATAGAAAACAATTGAAAAATGATTTTGAGCTAAAAGTTAAAGAGTTAGATCAAATAACAAAAGACATATTACCCATTAAAAAATACAAATAAGATGATACAAACTGATGTTTTAATAATTGGAGCTGGCCCTGTAGGATTATTTACCGTTTTTGAAGCTGGCTTATTAAAATTAAAGAGCCATTTAATAGATGCGCTACCTTATCCCGGAGGGCAATGTTCAGAGATTTATCCTAAAAAACCAATATTCGATATTCCAGCCTACCCAGAAGTTTTAGCTGGCGACTTGGTTAATAATTTGTTGAAACAGATAGAGCCTTTTCAGCCAAATTATACCTTGGGAGAAAGAGCCGAAACAATAGAAAAAGATGAAGAAGGGTTTTTTACAGTTAGCACTCAAGAAGGAACACAACATCGCTCTAAGGTTGTAATTATTGCAGGAGGATTGGGTTCTTTCGAACCTCGAAAACCTCCAATTCCTGACTTATCTTATTTTGAAAATAAAGGGGTTGATTATTTTGTAAAGGACCCTGAGAAATATCGAAATAAGAAGGTGCTAATCAGTGGTGGTGGAGATTCTGCTTTAGATTGGACCATTCAGCTGTCATCAATAGCGGAGAAGGTTACATTAATTCATAGAAGAAATGAGTTTCGTGGAGCATTAGATTCAGTGGAGAAGGTAAGGCAATTAGCTAAAAGTGGAATAATAACACTTATTACAAATGCAGAAGTAAAGCAATTAATTGGGACTGATTCATTGGAACAAATAGGAGTACGGAGTTTAGAGGGTGACCAACTACTGACAAGCGACTATTTTATCCCATTGTTTGGTTTGTTACCAAAGCTTGGCCCCATTGCGAATTGGGGGCTAGAAATAGAAAAAAATGCTATTAAAGTGGATAACGCCTTGGATTATAGTACAAATGTGAAAGGGATATATGCAGTTGGCGATGTAAACACTTACCCGGGAAAGTTGAAATTGATCTTGAGTGGATTCCATGAAACAACCTTGGCTTTGCAATCTGCCTATCAAATTATTAATCCAGGTAAAAGGCACACGATGAAATACACAACTGTAAATGGGATTACTGGCTTTGATGGCTCAAAAAAAGAAGCAAAGAAATCCGAATTACTTAGTATATGATACAGATAAAAGTAAAAGATAGAGAAGGGAAATTCCATCAACTACTAGCTCCTACAGACATGGAACTTAACCTGATGGAATTGTGTAAAGCAGCTGAATTACCGGTTGAGGGAACTTGTGGAGGAATGGCTTTATGTGCTTCTTGTCAATGTTACCTGCTATCAACACACAATTTAACAGAGAAAAGTGATGCAGAAGAAGATATGCTGGCAGAAGCATTTTATGTGAAAGGGAATAGCCGATTGGCATGTCAAATTAAACTTAGCGAGGAATTGGACGGATTAGAGATAGAATTAGCTCCAGAAGAACTATAAAAAAGATAAAATGAAAAATTTAATAAAGCCACTTATAACAAAGGAACAAATAGAAGTACTCAATGAGAAGTACAGGAAGTTAAAGCCCCTTGAACGTATCAAAGAACTGTACACTGATTTTGAGCAAGAAGAAATTATGCTGACTTCTTCTTTTGCAGCAACCTCTGCCTTGTTATTAAAGCTTTTTTCTGATGTTAATAAAGAGCAGTTGATCTATTTTATTGATACAGGTTATCATTTTAAGGATACCATAATTTATAAACAGTACCTCACCCAGCTTTATGATTTAAAAGTAGAAAACATAGGTGCTGAAAAATGGAAACATGATTTTACTAGTAGCGACGAAACCTGGAAAAAAGATCCTAATATGTGTTGTTCTATTAATAAAGTAGAGCCCTTGGAAGCTTTGAAAATCAATTTTAATGTTTGGGTTTCTGGGCTTATGGAATGGCAATCTGACCATAGAGCATCACTAGATATTTTTGAAGAACGAAGTGGAATATTAAAGTTTTATCCTTTGTTAGACTTGACTAAGGAAGAACGAGATGGATTTATTAGTGAGCACCACCTTCCTTTTCATCCGCTTATTGGCAAAGGATATTCCTCTATAGGTTGCGAGCATTGCACATTGCCAGGTAATGGTAGGAATGGAAGATGGAACAATAACCCAAAAACAGAATGTGGCTTACACTTATAAACTTTAAGAGATGGAAATAACACTAAAAAAAACAGAAGGATCGTTTCAATTTTTAGCAGATAATAAAAGAGTTGAGTTGCCAATTATTGCGAGTCCAGAGCTAAGTGGATCAGAGCAGGGCTATCGACCAATGGAACTTTTATTGGTGGCTTTAGGCTCGTGTATGGCAATAGATGTCATGCAAATTTTGGAAAAACAGAAACAAAAGGTAGAACAGTATGAAAGTAAAGTTTTTGGGCAAAGAGCAGACAGTATTCCTGCCATTTTTGAAAGCATTACAGTAGAAATATCAGTTGTAGGAGAAGTTGATGAAGGAAAATTAAAAAGAGCAGTTAACCTAAGTGCAGATAAATATTGTTCGGTTTATAAAACCTTAAACCCCGCTACTAAAGTTGAATTTAAATCTTATTTGAATCATGGAAGATAAACAGTTTGAAACACTTGCTATACGCACTCAAATGCCTAGAACATTGCAGAAAGAACATTCTGCACCCTTGTATTTAACTTCGAGTTTTACGTTTGATAGTGCAGAAGAAGGGGCATCGCTTTTTAGTGGAGACTTAGAAGGAAATCTGTATTCTAGATTTTCTAATCCAAATTGTGATGAGTTTATTGAGAAGCTTAAAGTGTTGGAAAAAGTAGAAGATGGAGTAGCTACTGCTACAGGTATGGCAGCCATATTTGTTAGCATGGCAGCCCTTCTGAAATCTGGCGACCACATTGTGGCATCTAGTGCCATCTTTGGTAATTCCTTGAATATTATTACGAATATTCTTCCCAATTATGGAATAGAATATAGCCTTGTTGAAATTGATCAGAATGATTCTTGGGAGAAAAGCATTCGGTCAAATACCAAAATGCTTTTTGTAGAAACACCCTCCAATCCAACGTTAAAAATTGCAGACTTGAGTTTTTTAAAGAACTTATGTCAAAAAAATCAACTTATTTATAGCATAGACAATTGTTTTGCAACTCCATACCTTCAAACGCCTACTGATTTTGGAGCTGATTTGGTATTGCATTCAGCTACCAAGTATATTGATGGTCAA